>CAZMCL010000239.1:0-3400 GCA_964564375.1 uncultured Methanoregula sp.
ATGCCGTTTGGAGGTATCATTCCCTGTGCATTGCTGTCCATAAAGACACTTGCGCCAGGCAGGGATGTGATAGCAACTGTTCCAAATATTGCCGGGGCCATTACAGCGTTCAGGTTCTGGTTGGTGTTGGCATTCACATAAACCGTGGTTGTGTAGTCAGAATATCCCGGGAGGGAGAGCCGGAAGGTATGGCTGCCCGGGTACAGGGTGACGGTCAGTGGCGCTTTTCCCTGGTACGAACCATCGGCATAGACCAGGGCATTATTGGGGTTTGAAGTTACCGAGACCGTCCCGGTGCTGCGGGGTGCCGGGGGCGAGGGCTGAAGGGTCGGGTAATAGGTTGCGGTCTGGCCGGAGTATACGTTGATCAGCTGGGTATCCGGAGTGTAACCGGAGAGAGAAGCCTTCATGGAATAGGTTCCTGGCTGGAGGTTGGGAATCGTTATGGGCGAATAGCCCTGGAAGTTACCGTTCATGTAGATGGCAGCACCTGCCGGGCTTGACTGGGCGTAGATGACGCCGTTCTGGACCGGAGGTACGGTTGTCTGGGTCGGGACCGGGTTCAGGGTTGCATAGACCTCAACATGTTCGCCGTCGGAGGGCATGTGGGAGAGCGGGCCGGACCATGTGGTGTAACCGGATTTTGTAACGGTTATCGTGCGGATTGGCGTTCCGGTTGGTGATACGCCGACCGTGCAGACCCCCTGCGCAATCGTGCACTGGTAACTGCCGTAGAACGAAACTGACGCTCCATCGACATTACAGTGTGTGTCGATGTATCCTTTTCCTCCCCCGGGTGCAGTTGGTTCCACGGTCGGGATTGTGATAATTATCGTCGGCTCTGTGGTGGCAACCGTTGTAGGGATGGTTGTCGGTGCTGATGTAGGCACAATTGTTGGTTCGGGAGTGACTATGGTAGGTTCTGTTGTCGGCTGGGTCACTGGCTGGAGTGTCACGAGAGTTGTAATTGTCGTGTTTTCCTCGCCATCAGCGCCAACCGGGACGATAATCAGGGCACAGAGTGTACCTAGGATCGCTGCGATCAGAAGAACTGAAAGGGTTTTTTTCACGCTATCTCATCCTGTACTAGTACATCTGGAGAATGCGCTATTTATAGGGTGCGTTTTAACGGCGATGACGGGATGTGGGGCTGTTTATTCGCGGTTGGTAAACGTGCCGATAACCCGTGCAAGCCGGTGCATTCCTTCGGTTATCTCCTCTTCGGATGCGGAGGAGAAATTGAGCCGGATAGTATCTGTCCCACCACCGTCGACATAGAATGGCATGCCCGGGAGCACGGCAACGTTCTGCCGCACTCCCTCATCGAAGACTTCGCGGGATGAAATGCCCTGCGGGAGCGTTGCCAGCATGAACATACCCCCCTGGGGGTGGGTATGGGTGAGTTGCGGCAGCAGGTCGTCGAAGAGGTCGCTCATCAGCCGGCATTTCCTTTGGTACACTGATACAATCTTCCGGATATGAACATCGAGATCATTGGTGGTGAGATAGCGGTGGAGGATCTTCTGGGAAAGGAAGTTGGAGTGGAGGTCGGCTGCCTGCTTGACAATGTTGAACTGCGTGATGATCTCCCGTGGCGCATACAGCCACCCGATCCGCATTCCCGGGGCAATGATCTTGGAAAATGATCCCGAGATGACAGTCTGGTCCGGCAGGTAATGCTTTACCGGCAGGCGGGGTTTTGTATCGAAGAAGAGTTCGCCGAAAGCATCGTCCTCGTAAAATACGGTGTTGGTTCCGGCCAGGATCTCTGCAATCGCCTTACGGTTCTCCAGCGAATACGTGCGCCCGGAAGGGTTCTGGGAATTGGGAATCCCGTAGAAGAACTTCAGCGGGGTGCCACTCACCAGCGTCTGAAAAGCCTCAAGATTGAGTCCGTCATCTTCAAGGGGGGTGGTGTGGATGACCGGCTCGTAGAGTGAGAAAGCTTCGATAGCACCCAGGTACCCGGGTCTTTCCATTCCCACATGATCGCCAGCGTCAAGGAAAATTTTGGCAAAGAGGTCTAGGCACTGCTGGGAGCCATTAACGATCTGGATCTCGTCTGCGGTTGCCGAAAGGCCCAACCGCTTCCTGTAACGTTCAGCAATATATTCCCTGAGCGGCAGGTAACCGTCCGTGGTCGTGTACTGGAGGGCAACGCAGGCCTCCTCTTCCATCACCTCGCGGGTTGCCTGCGTTATGCCTTCGCAGTCTATAAGTGCCGATGAGGGAAGGCCCCCGGCAAAGGAGATTATCGAGGGATCTGAGGATACCCGGAAGAGTTCTTCGAGAAAGGATGGCGGAGCATGAGCGAGCCGGCGGGCGAATTGAAAGGGCATGGATATCGTTATACTTCCGATACGGTGGGAGATTATAAAAAAACCGGGGATTGTCAAAAAGTCCCGTGACGCAGTGCGGTTGGATTTAGTACCGTCAGGTATGGATAGTTATGCTGGTTCAATATCATCACTCATCAAATTCAGAAGTAATGCATGTTTCGCCGGATCACCTTCATTTACAGGTCTGGGTCTCCCCAACTTCACTGTACCATCCCACAGATTGGTATGGTGCGCGATAGTATCCAGGTAAAGGATCGCCATGTTCCGTGAAGTAGCCCCCGACCCTCAAAGGTGGTGATGAGAATGATCGCGGGTCTGCAGCAAGGAATGCATTGATCAGCAGCGATACCACAAGGATTGCTGTAACAACTACGACCAGAACTTTGTAGGATTCTTTATCCATGGACATTACCTCTATGATGAGGATCATACCCTGTCCCGGTACATAAAATCATCCCTTTTCTTGTGATCTGCTCACTGAAAGCCAGTTATCGTTAAAAAAAGAGAAATGTGGTGTCCGCCCGGCATTGGCCGGGAGAATTTATGCGGAATCGGCCACTTCGATCCTGATGATCTCTGAATGCATCGATGCGATGAGTGAGTGGAGTTCCGCGTTCTGTGCCTTACGCACCTGCTCGATCTCTTCCTGGATCCGGGCAATCGCCTCATTCTGGGAGTTGCCATGACCACGAGCACCCGGGACCTCGATGCAGCGTGCGGTGAATCCGCCGCGCTCGTGGGCCTCGGTTATGATGGTGTAGTGCATGATTGTACAAAAAAGCTGTATCGATTTACATAGTTTCTGGTCAGAATGGCCAGAAACGGGCAATTTTCAGGTAGTTTCCGTATCCAGAGGCGGTGCTTTCCGCGCTTCATAATGCCGGACATGCTCTCTGACACCCTCCTCAAACTCCGTATGGTGGAGCCGGAACTCCTGGGATACGAGTAGCATACGGGCAGCATCGCCAATGGCCTTGTGGGGCTTGATGATATACCGGAATCTTTCAGGTATTGCATACCGGAAGTGAGTCGAGGTGATAGCATCGGTCCGGAGGGAAAAA
>CAZMCL010000240.1:0-3355 GCA_964564375.1 uncultured Methanoregula sp.
GAAATGAATCAATTTTACCGAATTGACCATGGAGATCTGCTATCAATAGCACATCCGTCATGGTATATCATTTGAAGGGCGTCTAAAAAACCTTATCTCAGGGTCGGTCCATGAGCCGGTCAGCTTTCCCGTCAGAGCGAGGTTGCCACAGAGTTTTTCGGTCTCCAAAAGCAGGGGACGCGCGGGAAAATTCGCAAGAGGTGTCCCGGGCAGGGGCAGGAAACGGTGGACATGGACTTTCCCGACCCGGGCTACCGTGCGGATGAGGTCGAGCGTGGATCGCTGGTCGTCATCGGTCTCGAACGGGAGCCCCACGATAAAATCCACGACCGGCTCGAACGAGAAATCCCGGCAGAGATCGACAGCGGAAAGGACATCGGCAACCATATGCCCACGCCTGAGCCTTTTGAGCACCGCATCGCTCCCGGACTGTGCCCCGAAGTGGAGTTTTTTATTGGAGCAGTGCCGGTTCACGAGCTCCAGCGATTCTTTGCAGACGAACTCCGGGCGCACTTCACTGGGAAACGTGCCAAGGAATACCTGGTTGTGGCACGCTTTAAGGAGCGCTTCCACCTTCTCCCACCGTGGGTGGATGCCGTCTGAACCGTACGCGAACGCGTTGGGCGTGACAAAACGGGCCTGCTCGTGCCGGTTGGCATATTTCGCAATCTCGTCAATCGACCGGTGCCGCATGCAGTGCCCGAAGATACGGGGCGTCTGGCAGTAACCGCAGGAGAACGGGCAGCCCCGGGAGATCTCAACATACCCCTTCATTTCGGAAAACGCCGGCCAGGCATCCAGACGGACACAGGTATCGGCAGGCTGGTACCAGCCGCCCGTCATGACACCGGGGATCCTGCCGTCCCCGCCCTGCCGGATATCACCGAGTAACCGGGGCAGGGTAAACTCTCCTTCACCGACAATCACATAGTCGGCATATTCCGCTACCTCTTCCGGGAGGGCAGTTGCATGCGGGCCCCCGACTATCGTTAAGCAATCGGCAGCCCCAATCTCATGATGGTACTGTGCTGCATTCAGCGAGTTGAGGCTGTAACAGGTGATTTCACCGGCAGGTCCGTCCACCGTATTGAGGGCGAAGCCCTCCTTTTCGCAGGCAGCAGAGAGTACCGCGTACGAGTTCCGCGCTGCGTGGATATGCCGCCAGTTTACCTGCATGATGGGATTATAGATTTTTTTAACAAGAAAAAAGGATTGCTAATACCTATCGCGGCTTATCGTGTACGATAGGCACTCTGCACGTCATTGGTCTTTTTGTAATCGCCATTGTCAAAGGTGATGTAGACAACCACACGATCGGTTTGCCTGGTCCCCTGAATCTCAACAGAATCTCCTTTATTGGGCATTATTGAAGCTGTCTTTATTTCACCATTGGCGCAGTATACCGTCACATCTATCTTTTTTACATGAATTTGTCCCATCCCGCCATCGAATTCAACCGGGATTTTCCCGGCATAATCTTTCTCTTTTACAATAACGGAAACCATGTTCTGGCTGGGCAGGGCATCTGTGGGAGAGGGGACGAGGTTATCCGCTGCCGATACAGTTTCAGCCTGGCTTCCGGCAGGTGCGGCCGTGGCCGGGCTGGCTGGAGATGGAGTGGTGGAAGTGCCGGTGCAGCCTGCGAGAAGAACCGCTGTGCAGATAAGAAGGACCAGTGCGCAGTACGATCTGAATTGCATGCAGGAGAACTGCGAGCCCGGGTTATTTGAGAATTGTGATCGAAAAATAAAAAGACGGGATCAGGAAGAATTGCATTCAACCTCGCCCCGGTCCCCGTTAACTGTAGCCATCACGCCGTCACTGAGCTGTTCAAGCGGGATATCGATCCGGTCCACCATGGGGATCTCCCCGATGATTGCACCGGTAGCGATGATCGGTTCAGCCTCGGCATTGATGATGGCAGCAGGCGCATGCCCGTTGCGGCTGAGCGCGTAAAGAACGTACGAGCCAACCGTTGACCCTTTCCCGTACGGGAATGCCAGCACCGTCCCCGCAATGGACCTGCCGTTCAGCGGGTGGCCTTTCTCGACAATGACGCCGGTCTCCGGGTCCACCCCTGAGAGAAACGAGATGGGCGCGGGACTTACGAGGAGCGGACCGGTCCCGCTTCCCCGTGCAATGCTTCTTCCATGGTATAGCAAAATCACACCACATAAATGGTTGAAGGTGAAGATATAAGATTAATATGGAAGAGACTGCCGTCAATAATTCAGCATCTTCATCGGAGCTCAAATACCAGATCCAGCTCAACGAGCTCGAAGCAACCATGCTTGACCTGAAGGTGAAGGTTGACGATCTCACCAAAGAGAACGGCCAGCTCAAGCGGGAGAACAACCAGCTCAAGCGCATGCCGCTCTTTGTCGCCGTTGTTGTCGATATCCTTGAGAACGGCGAGATTTACCTCCGCCAGCAGGGCAACAACCAGGAATACTTAACCCATGTTCCCGAGGACCTCCGCCCGCTCTTAAAACCCGGCGCAAAAGTCGCGGTCAACAACGCCCTCTCGATCGTCAAGGTCATCGGCAACATCTACGACTCCCGCATCCGCGTTATGGAACTTGTCGACAAGCCGCTGGAGACCTATGCGGACATCGGCGGTCTTATGGATGTTATCCGGGAAGTCCGGGAAGCGGTTGAATACCCGCTGACCAACCCGCAAATCTACGCTAATGTTGGCATGGAACCCCCCGAGGGCGTTCTTCTTTTCGGTGCCCCGGGTACGGGCAAGACCCTGATTGCCAAAGCCGTTGCCCATGAGGCCAACGCCAAGTTCATCCGCATGTCAGGAAGTGAACTTGTCCACAAGTTCATTGGCGAAGGAGCAGGCCTTGTCCGGGAACTGTTCCAGCTGGCGCGGGAACACGATAAGGCGATCATTTTCATTGACGAGATCGATGCGGTCGGCAGCATGCGTACCAACGATGGCACCTCGGGAAGCGCCGAAGTGCAGCGGACGCTCATGCAGCTCCTTGCCGAGATGGACGGGTTCGACAACCGGGGCAATGTGCGGATCATGGCCGCCACCAACCGGGCCGACATGCTCGACCCGGCCCTCCTCCGTCCCGGCCGGTTCGACCGTTTGATCGAGATCCCGCTCCCGGACAAAGATGCCCGGTTACAGATCTTAAAGATCCATTCCCGGAAGATGCACCTTGCCGAAGTGACCCTTGAGTCCATAGCCGCCCTGGCCGAGGAGACCACGGGCGCCGAACTCGAGGCAATCTGCCGCGAGGCCGGAATGATGGCCGTCCGCCGCGAAGGAGAGCGCGTGGAGATGGTCGATTTCACCGCGGCAGTCCGCAAGGTCAAAAACGAAGCGGTCACCGAGAACCGC
>CAZMCL010000241.1:0-3346 GCA_964564375.1 uncultured Methanoregula sp.
TCCCACACGATGGCTGCCATGGCAAGGGCTATTGGGGCGTGCAAGACCCTTGTTGCGTATGAATGCGGTGCAACCGGGCCGGGGAAGGACTGTGCGTATGAGAACCCGATCATCAAGGCGATCACCGGTATTCCCATATCCACGGAAGGCAGGACCGCAGCGTGTGCCCATATGAGCTTGTGCGGGAACGTGATGGCCGCAGTCTGCGATCTCTGGAGCAACGAAGCGGTGGAATACCACCAGATGTTTGGCGGGACGACGCCGGCAGTATTTGCCGAGATCCTCGGGTATGATGCGGCAGCAATGAACACGGCCATCGGGCTTGGTTATGAAAAAGAGTTCCAGGCCTGCATGATCCATTCCGACCGGTACCGGAGCCCCCACAGTTATATCCTCTGCCCGGATAATGCATGGAAGATCGGAAAGGCCATCGTCGGGAATAACGAGAGCCATTATGCCCGTGCACGGGCAGCGGCACTCACCTGCGGAAATCTCCTGATGGGCGATCCGCTCCTCCGGTTTACTACCCATGAGCGGGATTGTCTCGAAGGATATATGAAAGAACTCGCAAGCCTTCCGGATACCGAAGACCAGTTCATCGATCTCTGCCTGAAACGGTACCAGAAAGTCAAGGGGTTCAGCCCGAAGTCGTACGGGTTATAACCGGGAGGAGAACCGGATGGCCCGTACCGCAATCGCCATGGATATCGGGACGAGCGGCATCCGGGCCCAGGCGCTCGACCTGACGACCCGGGCGATCCTGTCAACCGCGATTACCACCCGTCATCCCCTGCCGGGCGGGAATGTGATCGATCACCTCCATTTCTCCCTGGAGATGGGGGTTGATACCTCCCGGTCTATCCTGTTACATGCAATCAACCGGGTCATCGGGAACCTCCGCATTCCCCTTGCAGATGTTGAACGGTTCGCGGTCTGCGGGAACCCGATCCAGCTCTCCCTCTTTACCGGAGATGAGATCCGAGACCTCGCCTTTGCCGGTAAGAGAAAACTGGACGCACTGGGGGTTGCCATCCCGGACCGGGGGGCGAAAATCCTGGGTGCCGGTGATTTTCCCGGACTCAATCTGCCCGCCAGCTGTGCGGTAATCATTCCTCCTGCTGTCAGCCACGAGGTCGGGGCAGATGCCCTTGCGCTCATCATCAAAACCGGGATGCTGGAGAGCGGTGAATGTTCAATTGCAATCGATTACGGGACCAATGCCGAGATGGCGCTCACCGTGAACGGGAGTATCCTGACCGGTTCCACTGCGGCCGGTCCGGCGCTTGAAGGCCAGCAGATCAGCTGCGGGGTCCTTGCGGTTCCCGGCGCCATCTCAGACCTGACACCGGAACCTCCCTACGAGCGGATAATTCAGCTCGACAGCGGTATGCTGCCGGTCAACGCGGCACTGGTGGACATGAGTAAGCCGGGTCATATCCAGTCCGGTGATGCCGGACCTCCCCGGGGCATCACCGGCACGGGGACGATCGCCGCAATGTACGAGGCGCTGAAGCATGGCCTGATCCAGATCCCCCATATCACGACACCGGACCACCGGTTGCATTTTGGGAATAATCTCTTTCTTGATGAGGACGATCTGGTGGAGGCCGGTAAAGCCATCGGGGCGATACGGGCAGGGTATCTCACGCTGTCGTATGAAGCCGGGATCTCACCAGAGGATATCCGGACGGTCTACATGTCCGGTGCTGCCGGCACCTACGTGGATGCAGGGAAAGCCCGTCACCTCGGGTTGCTCCCCCCGGCAGTGGAGACCATTTACCAGGTAGGAAATACCTCGCTTGCCATGGCCCGCGATCTGGCACTGGATGATCTGGCACTGGATGCCATGACCCACCTTGCCGGCCGACTGAAAGGGCGGTACTGTCTTTTTGCTTCTTCTGCCGCGTTCAAAAACATCTATATTTTGGAATTCTCGTACTGGACCGAGGGTATGCCGATGACGCTGTACCGTTCACTCCTCAAAAAACACCGGCTGCCTGACCTGCCCCCGGTATCCGGCACGCCCCGGATTATCCGGACCGTGAAAAGGGATATTGATGATCCTGGTCGGATGGGGCTGGTTATTATCGATGATATCGGCACCAAAGTCCACGCAGGCTTCAACGGGTGTATCGCGTGCGAAAAATGTGTAACGGAATGCCCGGAGCATGCGCTTGTTTTTGAGAGCGGAATTCCCGAATCGCCGTTCACATTGGATCCCTCTCGGTGCCTTGGGGTTGCCTGCCGGCGCTGCGAACGGGCATGCCCGGAGAAAGTATTCAGCCTGAACCGGTTCTTCATTCAGGCGCAAACAAAAAAACCAGCATTTAACGAAACGGGGGTGTGATCCCGTGCCCGTACTTGGCCTGATCACCTGCGAGGTGCTGGAGGAGGAATGGGCCAGTCTGCTTGCAATCGATCCGGATATCGACAGGTTCGTTGTGCTGGAAGATGCTCATTCCCGGCAGTTCATCCATGCACTGGAATTGCGGGGCTGTACAAAAATTGTGCGGATTCCCCATCTCAAAGCGTACAAGGCAGAGCCATCCTGCGGGATCGTGGTAATCGTCCGGGTGCTGGAATTCGGCCTTCACCGGAGCAGGAACGTGCTCCGGCGGGCACTTGCTGATGCCGTGCGGGATATGGACTGGTATGCAGATGCCCTCATGCTCGGGTACGGCCTCTGCGGGAACGCTCTCGATCACCCGGAAGATATCCTGGATGTGAAAACCCCTCTCTTCATGCCAATGGACGGCGATCAATCGGTGGACGACTGCGTGGGCCTGCTCATCGGAGGACGGGAGCGCTACCATGGGGAGCAGTGCCGGGTGCCCGGCACGTTTTTCATGACCCCGGGCTGGACCAGTCACTGGCGCCGGCTGCTGGACAAAAAAGACACTCAGAGTACAGCTTCCCTGCACGATTCACTAAAACGCGTGTTTGACCGCTATGAACGGTGCCTGCTTGTCGTGACGCCGGCCATGCCGGAAGATACGATGCGGGAACGGTGCCGGCCGTTTGCGGATCTCCTCGGCCTCCGCATTGAAAGCTGCTGCGGTTCACTTACGATTTTTGAAAAGACATGGCAGTCGGCAAAGGTGTACCTGCAAAAGAAAAAAATCCGATGAAGGATGAGACCGGTGAATGGGCCCTCCGGGAACATAGGGGGTGAAATGACGGTTCCCAAGAGAGCAGCCCGGTCTGTGTCCGGAGTTCATTGAATATGAACCGGCATTGAAACGGGAATGTAACCGGGTATGATCCGGATGTATTCAGCCGAAATTCGACCTTCCCCCGGAAAAATCGACACTCATAATCGCATTCCGGCAGCCTTTCCGGGACCCGG
>CAZMCL010000242.1:0-3344 GCA_964564375.1 uncultured Methanoregula sp.
GGGGCGTTCAAAAGTAAGTGGCCGCAGGCGGGTCCCCTCCCCCCCGCACATGATACACACCTTCATACCAGCAGGTTTCGTGCTGAACAGTTTTAAGGATAGTGCTGTGAGGGTTACAGGAGATCAGGAGAAGATGGCAATGTATGGGGGTTAGAAAACCTGCTTGTGAGGTCAACTACCATCTGCCGGTTTATAAGATCCTGCGATCCATGCAGTACCGGAGATGACCCGGATATGGGCGATGGCGAGTACCGGATCCTGCCGGTGACAAAAGGGCGGGTGCAATGCCTCCCGGACAAGAAAGAACCGGTCGAGAACTGCAGTTTCTGCGTGCACTGCCGGGAGTTCAAAGTCGGGGACCGGTTCATAACGTCCCCCTCCCTTGCCTATTGCACAAAGAGCAGGGTCACCGAGCGTGTGGATCTTGTAAAAGCCGAGGCCGTGAAATGTGCCGATCATCGGGGCGGCGGGTTCCACAGCATCACCAATATCATCAGCTGATTTTTTTCATTGGTGAACGCCAGCATATCACGTTCCTGCAGGATACCCTGCACTTATTAAAATATCAGTTGGTGGAACGCACCGGAAAACCTGCCGTCCCACTGGATCAGGGTCCCGGGTAATATTTCCTTTCCCAATCGTACAGGCACATAAGAACAGGCAACGGGACGTATATCGAAAGAGATAAAAAAAATCGACCGTAATGTCACTACTGGTACCAGAATGGATATTGCAGTCCTTATCTTTTTTATCGGCATCCTCATCATTCTCGGCCATATCTTAAGTGAAGTATTCACCCGCACAAAAATTCCCGACCTCCTCTTTTTACTCATCATCGGGCTGGTACTTGGTCCGGTTCTTGGTCTGCTGACGCCGGAAATGTTCGGGATCCTCGGCCCGATCTTCTCGACCATATCACTAATTGTCATCCTGTTTGAAGGCGGGCTCAATCTCAGGATCGAGGCAATCCGGAGCACATTTAAGGAGTGTTCGCGCCTGACCCTTTTGAATTTCTGCGGGGCAATCGGCGTCACAACACTCGTAGTACTTCTACTCTCAGGCGCTGATCCCCTGACCGCGCTCATGCTTGCCATCATCGTTGGGGGGACAAGTCCATCCGTTGTTATCCCGCTCATCCATCAACTGGGGCTCTCGGAGAGGAGCCAGACGACACTCTCTATCGAATCGGCCTTAACGGACGTGCTGAGTATCGTCCTGCTCCTCATTGCGCTACAGGCGTACCAGATCCATAAATTCAGTTTCGTTGAAGCGAGCGAGACGCTGGTCGGGTCGTTCGTAGTTGCGATAATCGTGGGAATTGCTGGCGGGATCGCATGGTCAATTGTCCGGAAAAAAGTTGAATTCTTTAACAAGATTTTTGCGATTCCTGCGTTCATTTTCATCCTGTATGGTTTTATCGAGATGATCGGGTTTTCCGGCGCGGTCGCAGCGCTGGTGTTTGGTATCACGCTTGGAAACCTTGGCTATTTCAAGGGGGTCCTCTCGCCTGTTTTCGAGCTGAACGTGAAAAAGATAGAACTCACCGAAACCGAAAAATCATTTTTTGCTGAAATTGTCTTTTTGCTGCGGACATTCTTCTTCATCTATATCGGCCTCTCCATCCAGTTTGATAACCGGGAGATCTTCGCCCTCGGCCTGCTTATCACACTACTCATGTACATGGTAAGGATCCCGGCGGTCTGGTTCTCCATCCCCCGCTCAACACCCGTCTGGGATGCCAGTGTGATGGCCGTCATGATTCCAAAAGGGCTTGCGACAGCTGTCCTTGCATCCATGCCACTCCAGCAGGGGTACCCGCAGGGAATGTTCATCCAGGAGGCAACCTATGCCATCGTCCTTTTCAGCATTATCTTCAATTCCCTGCTCATCATCCTCCTTGACAAAACTGCATTCTCAAGGGTTTACCGGAGGATTTTTTCAAAATTTGAGAACAAAACCGCTGCTGAAAGTTCCCCTGCACGATCTGAATAAAATAGAGAATTTTCGTTCCCGGTTACCGTGGATTTTTAGTGTAAATGACTCTTTTACTGGTATACGATAACAGGAATTCTCCCTGGAGGATCCAAGGATGAAAAAAGAAATTACTGCTCTGTAGAAATCATATAAGGAAATGCTGACGCTCTTTCAGGTTACGCCCCGACGCCGGGGCATCCGCAATAAGGATAACGATGTATTACCAGTAACCGACCTCGTCAAATCCCGATTCGCCCTGTCCCCCCAGGGGGACAAAGTGGCGCAGGAAGGGGGCATATTTTTTTTTTAAAAATAGGGTTTTTACAGAACGGTAAAAACAACACTGTTCACTATTCTTTTTTCACCAGCGCCTCGACCGCATCCATATCAACATGCTCCTCGAACAGGTCGGCGAGAATATCATACGGATCGGCACTGAACTCCGTGACGGGGTCAAACGGCAGTCCTTTCTTCTGGTGCAGGTACGAGAGGAGTGAATTTGCCGCGGATACATTCAGGAAGAGCCCGTGCATGTATGTGCCAAAAACCAGACCGTCGTCACTCACCCTGCCATCGCCTTCGAGCGCCTCGCGGTCCTGTGCCGGTTCCGTGACACCCATATGAATCTCGTAACCCGTCACCGTCCCCATTGCCGACAGGATCGGGGGGATATCCCGGGCAGTCCTGGTGACCTGCGTGGTACTCTTGTCATATGAGGAGAATCGGGTAATACAGTCAAGGAGACCCAGCCCGTCGTAGGAGCCGGCAGCGGACTCAAAACCGGCATCCACAAGCCTGGCGCCGAGCATCTGGTACCCGCCACAGATGCCAATAACCGGTACCCCGTTTTTACGGACGCGGACGATCTCGCGATCGGTTCCTGAGTCTTTCAGGGAGACAAGATCATCAATCGTGTTCTTTGTCCCGGGAAGGATTACGCAGTCGAACCCATCAAGCGATCTTCCCAACCCGACATACTCAACAGAAGCGTGCTGTTCCAGCAGCTCAAAATCCGTAAAATTTGAGATCTTCGGCAGCCGGATAACCGCTATCCGGACACCGGTATCCCGGGTTTTCTTATCGGCAATCGAGAGCGAGTCCTCGCTTGGCAGCGGGAGAGAAAAATACGGGACAACCCCCAGCACCGGCACCCCGCAGAGTTCCTCGATCATCTTCACACCGGGAGCAAATATCGCGGGATCGCCCCGGAACTTGTTGATGATGATCCCTTGTACAAGAGGCCGGATATCATCGGGAAGAAGCCGGATGGTCCCATATACCTGGGCAAACACCCCGCCCCGCTCGATGTCGGCAACAAGAATTACCGGGATTTTCAATGCCAGTGCCAGCTGCGTATTGGCAATATCCCG
>CAZMCL010000243.1:0-3339 GCA_964564375.1 uncultured Methanoregula sp.
ACGAACTCAACAAGGCCACCGGCATAGCAGTATGTTGCCGTGTCGCCCGTCCGTTCGTCCGTGATGACAATCGTGAGCCCGGCGTTTAAGAACGCGAGTTCCCGCAGCCGGTGAGCGAGGACATCGTAATCGAAGGCGGTGGTCTCGAAGATGGTGGCGTCCGGGACAAAGTGGATATGCGTGCCGCTCAGTTTCTGGCCGAACTGAGCAAGGAATGCCCGCCGGTTCTCCTGTTCGGTACCTTCTGCATCGATGGCAGGGGCAGCCGAAAGGTCTGTCTGGCCGCTTACTTGGGTGGCGACCGGCACAAGGGTCTTGGTAAATGGTGCCGGTTCGCCATACCACTGCTCATAGCGGGCGAGCATCTGGGAAAGCGTCTCCTCGCGCTGGGTGAGAGCGAGTGTTGGTTTCCCCTGGGAAAACCGCATCTCATAGATATTGCCGTCACGGTACACGTGGGCGGATAACCAGTTGGAGAGGGCGTTGACGACCGAGACGCCGACCCCGTGCAGGCCCCCGGAGACCTGGTAGGTTGCCTTATCGAACTTGCCGCCGGCATGGAGTACGGTTAAGACCACTTCGAGAGCGCTCTTGCCGTTCTTCTCCATCCTGTCGACCGGAATACCCCGGCCATTGTCCTCGACCGAGAGCGACCCGTCTTTACGGATGATAACAGTAATGCGGTTACAAAACCCTGCAAGCGCTTCGTCTATGGAGTTATCGACGACTTCATAGACGAGGTGGTGCAGTCCGCGGGTGTTGGTGCTGCCGATGTACATTGCCGGGCGTTCGCGAACCGGTGTAAGCCCTTCGAGTACGGTGATATGGGATGCATCGTAAGTGTCAGTCAAGGAAAACCTCCGCTTGAAAAATGAACAGAATTTCGCAGAATTTTCACATATAATATTGGTGTTGCGGGCATATAAGCATGGTGCTCGGTTTCAGGCGTAAAATGGTGGGTTTTTTATGGTTCGGAAAAGTGGTTCGATTTTAGTGATTGATTTGAAAATATATTTTGGTAATTCTAGATGGGGGAAGCCTGATGTTTTTGATAGTATGACCGGAGCCGCCACCCCCGCAGGGCGCCCCCGTGGCGGCCTCAATCCGTATCTCTCCCGAAAAGGGCTCTGATATCATAAAGTCACGGTTACCATCCTCCCCCGCCCGACCGACTGCCTGCCCGTGGCGGCAGACTGGAGGGGAGGGGGTTGGGGGGCACTTCGTCCATTTTCATGTTTTTGTCAGTTTACAGATTCACCGGAACTCCCCCACATCAGCATCCGCGATTCCAAGCTCCCGGTCGATAGCAACAACGAGCCTGTTCAGCGTGAAGATCACATCCCTTGCATCTTCCTTGTCCATGGTGCCCGGGGTGTGCCAGATCACTTTCTTGCGCAGGAGTGTCGTGAGCTCCTCAATCTCGGTTCCTTTGAACCTGTCCGGGACCACAAGTCCTTCAACGTGATCCCCGACACCCATCCATGCGTTCTCCGGAGGGAGCCCGAAATGTTCTGCAATCAGCATGATGCTGGTGATGAACCCGTGACCGAAACGGCTTGCCATGAGCGGAATGTTTGGGAGCCGGATACGAAATAGATTCGGGCAGTGAGAGGATTTCAAAGGAGCCGGAACGATGTCAGCCAGACGCCAGCGGGAACGGCGATGATGAAGATGAGCGAGAATAAAAGAAACGCCCATTCCCCTCCCCTTAAGGGTTTTTTGTCAAAGAAGAGGTAACTCTCGCGCCCGTAGCCGCGACAGAGCATGCTCGTGTATACCCTCTCTCCCTGCTCGTACGAACGGATGAACATTGTCCCGACCATGTACCCGATCTGGCGGAGGCGGTAGCGGTATGGCAGGTGGCGGTCGAAGGCATTGAAGCACTTGGTTGCGAGCGTCTCGTTCACCTTGCGGTACATGTACCCGAAGACAAAGAGGTACCGGATCATCATACCGAGGGCAAGGGCAAACTCGGGCGGGAGGCCCATCCGTGCCCCTCCTTCCAGCATCTCGTGCATCTTGGTCGTGGACGAGAGAAGAATGATGAAGGCAATGCAGATGACGAACTTGACCAGCAGGATGCAGGCAAACTCGATGGATTCTGCATAGATATTAATCCCGAGCGGCAGGCTCAGGACAACATGATAGTCCGTATAATACCGGTTCTTCAAAAAGATCTGGAAGAGGATGATGATCCCCCAGATGGGGACTATGGCCCACAACCTCCTTATAAAGACGGCAAAGGAGAGTTTTGTGCAGCACCAGAGTAGGCAGAAGAAGACGAGGAAAAGCGCCCCGACCGTGTACACCATGTCCCGGTCGGAATAGGGCACTGCGACAAGTGCGATGATCGCGGCAAACGCGATGACGATCTTCACCCTTGCGTCAATGCGGTGGATCACGCTGTCCTTGTACGCGTCCCGTTCGATCTGGAAGAGTTCGTCAATCATGGTCGTTTGCCGAATGCCCGGAGCAGGGACTCCTCTGCGCCGGAATAGGTGTATGCCATCGATACATCGATGCCGTTCTCTTTAAGGGACTTGAGCAGCCGGGGAAGGACCGGGATGTCAAGACGGGCGTCTTTGAGCATCTCCGGCTGGAGGAAGATCTCGTTAACGGTGCCGGAGGCAACGATCCGGCCCTTGTCCATAACGTAAATAAAGTCCGCGATCTCGGGGACGAGCCCCACATCATGGGTTGAGAAGATGACGGTCATGCCGTATTTTTTTGAGAGCGAGTTGATGAAGGCGTCAAGATCGGCAACGCCCCGCGGGTCGAGGCCGGCAGTAGGCTCGTCAAGGACAAGCACCTCCGGTTCCATGGCAATGACTCCTGCAATGGCAACCCGTTTCTTCTCTCCCCCGCTCAGGTGGTGGGGGACCCGGTGGGCAAGGTGCTCGATCCCGACGACCTTGAGAGATTCGTGAACGCGGTGGTGGATGGTATCGGCATCGAGCCCGAGGTTTGTAGGGCCGAAGGCAACATCCTGCTCGACCGTGGGGCTGAAGATCTGGTCGTCGGCATTCTGGAAGACGATCCCGACAAACTTCCGGATCTCCTTGATATTCTGTTTTGTGATGGGTTCGCCCCGGATCAGGACCTGGCCTGATGTCGGTCTGAAGATCCCGTTGAAGTGCTTGAAAAGCGTGCTCTTGCCGGCGCCATTGGAGCCGATAACGGCGATCCGTGCATTGCGCGGGGCGATGAAGTTGATTTGGTCTAAGGCCGTTACCCGGTTGGGGTACGCATAACAGAGATCGCGGGTCTCGATCAGGTGCATAAGTACCTGATATTAGATAAAAAAAGGTAATAGTCTGCTGGTTTACTCTGCCGGTTTTC
>CAZMCL010000244.1:0-3330 GCA_964564375.1 uncultured Methanoregula sp.
CAGTTTGTATCTCGCATACGTGTTCGTTTGCCGCGATTGAAGATAGCCGCTGTGGTCGCACGGGGTGGAAGTATCCGCGCCGGTGGCTCTTCACAATAAAACCGGCCCGCCCCCCGGTAAGACTGAATGATTCGGGTGTTCGCGGGCTGATTATACCGGGGCCTGGTCCGGTATACCATACGTTCACCCGGTAATACATCACCGCAAACCTGGCAACAGGACCCTCAATACGGAGTATGCGATACATTTCCGGCAAAAAGATGATGACAGGGAACGGATAATACTAAATCAGAAACAATCCGGGAGGCATAGGAAAGATGGCGGGACGTACACTGAAGAAAAAGATCCGGGAGTCTATTGTCGCAATCCTGACCCGGTATGGTGCAGAGCGGATCGCCATCTTCGGTTCCTATGCCCGGGGAGAAGCCGGAAACCGCAGCGATATTGATATTCTTGTCAGGTTTGCCAAACCAAAAAGCCTGATCCAGATTGTGCAGATCGAAGATGAGATCAAAAAGTCCATTCATATGAAAGTAGATCTCGTGACCGAAAAGGCTGTCAGCCCTCATATTGCCACAACGATTCACCGCGACGAAATGGTGATCTTCGGATGAAACCAGAAGATCCGGCATATCTCCATCACATGCTTGATGCAATCGTCCATATTGAAAATTTTTCCAGGGGGATTTCATCCGCTGCTGAGCTGAAAGACCGCCCGCTGGAACGCGCCGGTATCGAGCGCATGCTCACCATTATTGGTGAAGCAGCAAAGAATTTATCCCCACGGATCCGTAAAGATTACCCGGACCTCCCCTGGAAAGCAACAGCAGGCATGCGGGATAAGATCATGCACCACTATTTCGGTGTGGATTACGAAGCAGTGTTTGAAACGATCCGTGTCGATCTTCCGGTCCTCAAACAGGGAATCAGGATTATTCTTGCTGATAGCGGGGACCTGAAGTGTACTGAAAAGAGAACACTGAAAAAACAAAGGGGCACATAACCGGAAGCATTATGCACCCGGGACAATTTCAATCTCGTGGAATCCCACAAAAATAATATGATGTTCTGCTTTGGGAATCTTCCATGCAGAGCTCGATTGATTCCCGGATACGGACGAGTGCCTCATCGATAGTTTTACCATATGAGTGGCAGCCTTTGAACCGGAGGCAGGATACAATGAAGATCCCATCCTCATCGGTCTCGATCATGATGGGAACATGGATAGATTGCATATACACATCCTCGGTATTCATGCAATAATTCTTTTTGGGAGCGAGGAATCCCTGGTCAGGAATCCGTCACATCCTCCCCTCAATCTCCATAACTTCCCTCGAGCACCACCCCAGTCCGCCCAACCCGCACCCACGCAGGAAACAGCGTACGAATAAGCCACACCCCCGACCACCCGGTCACCAGCAGCAACGCGGCCATAAGGGGCCACACCGAAAGCGGAGCGTGCATCAGGCCCGTGACAGAGACAATCCACAGCTCCACCAGGACCATGGCGAAGCACACGATGATACAGGAAAGATAACCCGCAACATCGAAAAAAGACGGGCAGCCGGTGTCTCGCATACGTCATCGTTAGCCGCGATTGAAGATAGCCGCTGTGGTCCAGGTCGGGCAGCACGGGAACGTTAATCAGCTTGCGGTTTATCTACGTAACCGGTGCAATGGTGTCGGGGTCCTGTAAGAAATCCTTACCAGTGTCCCGGTCTTTGTATGGTTTTCTGACTGATTATATCGTGATACCCGGGGCCATCACACCAGCCCCGGTAAACAGAATCATTTATTGATTCCGGAAGAGAACGGTGAATCAGGAGGCGTATGTGAAAATCTATCTCGATGTGTGCTGCCTGTGCCGGCCATTTGATGACCAGCTCATCCCGAGAATCCGGTATGAAAGCGAAGCAGTTATTGCAATCCTGAACCGGTGTTCACGTGACTGGGAACTGGTCTGGAGTTCCGCAATTACGTATGAGGTTGCCAAAATTGTTGATCATGATAAAAAACACTACATCAGCACCTTCGCAGCAAAGACAACCACAAATATCCTTGTGGATATGGCAATAAAGGAACGGGCAGCAACCGTCATGACCCTGGGAGTGAAGGCCCTTGACGCATTGCATATCGCCTGTGCGGAACGGGCAGGTGCAGCGGTCCTGATCACGACGGATGATGCATTGAAAAACATTATGAGCCACCACAGCGATATAACTTCAATTAAAATCGTGAACCCTGCTGTATGGTATGAGGAGGTGACCGGGAATGAAAGTGAAGACACTGCATGAAATTCATGACGAAGGGATGGATGCCCTGCGAAAAACACTTGGTCCGGTAGATATGGTCCGCTTCATTCAGATGTTTGATCATGGAAAGGGAGATTATACTAAAGAGCGCAAGCAGTGGCTCAGTAATGATCTCGATGAAATATGCAACGAGATCTTAGAAATGCAGAAACAGGCCAAAACGGTTTCTGGTTCTGAATAACTTTTTTAGTAACTCCCTGGATGGAAATTATCATACCTTGCATGGGGCAGAAGTATTTGCGGCGCCCGGGTTTTATTTATTAAACTCCTTCACCCTGCCCACGGATCTCATGCCAGAGCCCCGGGTCACGCATCAATACCCCCGCCTCTCCGGCACAGCCCCCGCACCCCAAGTAAAAAATACTTAACCCTTGCCGGTCAAAAGTCTCAATCGACAGACTCTTCCCGGTCTACCGGAAGAAATACTCTTTAAAAAAAGGCGCCAGCCATGTACGAGATTGAGGAAATTATCGCATCCGCAGAGGAAGACTCACCGGATTTTCCGGATGATGACGGCGGAGACGGTTCATGGATCATCGAGCCGGATATTGCAGTTGTAAAAAAGACCGACCGGCACGTCTTCCTGTACCGGGAAACCGTAGTCCCGGAACCGGTCCGGGAGTTCTTCGCAGTCAGTGACCTCGGGCCAGGGCAAAAAAAGCCAATTGTTCTCTGGTACGGGGACCGCCGCTTTGATGCATTCATCGAGAAGACTGTGCACGATTCCCCCCGGACCCGGATGATGTGGCAAATGGATTTTGCCGCGGTGCTGAAAAAAGAATACCCGGAATGGCTTGAATTTTTCAAAAAGAGCCGGGCACAGTCCCCCGATACGCCTTCCCTGCAGTTTACAAAGCGGCCGGAACCCGGCCACTTCGATGTGGAGTCCGGGGGCACATCCCTGCGGGAGGCAACCGCGGACTTCGAAGTGCCCCTTGAAGCCGGGAATGTCATCGACCACGACACATTGATGGCGATCTTCCGGTGCAGCCCGCAGGGGGCGATGCGGCGGTCGCTA
>CAZMCL010000245.1:0-3312 GCA_964564375.1 uncultured Methanoregula sp.
TCCCCCATGCAGGCAGTACCCTGCATATGGTCCGTCTCTCCCCGGAAGGATCTGTTATCGATGACAGGCCGCTCAATGTCAGCCAGTGGAATGCCCCGAAGGCGATAATCCCGGCTCGTGACGGCGGATTCGTGACCGTCATTGTCAACGGGGCATAAAATCCCTCGCCATCTTTTTTTGGATTTCAATTCGCTGCATTTATATTATAAAATTTTTCACTATTCAGATAGCATGAGTGCCTCGTTCGATCTCGCAACCCTTACGTTCAACCAGTGGCTCCTTTTCGGTGTCATCATCTTCGCGTCACTCCTCCTGATTTTTGTGGTGGGTGCTTTTGTCATCAGTTCCAGCTTCCGCAGGAGTTTCTCTACGTACGATGAAAACTTCAACGATCTGACACAGAAAGAGCGTATCATTCAGGGACACCGGGAACTGTATGCAATCTGGATCGGGAGGATCCTGGATCTCCGCGACCGTGTCTTTCGCGGTGCCGCGATAAGGATCGGCTGGCGGCACCTCCTCTCCGTTTTTGTCTGGATTGTCCTTCTCGTTTGTATTGCCGGGTTTTTCAGCGGGATATACCAGCCGGACTTCTGGGGTTTTTGTATCTTTGGCATTTTTTTTGTTACGTACCTCTATTCCGAATGGGCAGCAGCCCTCAAATAATACGGACGTAAAAATGGCAGGGAAACGATTCGAAACTCCTGCATGGATACGAGAAAGAAAAGATCCGTTTTTTTATCGGATGGTTATTACGAAAAAACTGATATGTGTTCCCCCGCCATCCCAATCTCTATATTATCCCCCGCTCCCCAGTATAGATAGATGAAACCGGACCCCCTCTACAAGGCTCTTGCCGATGCCACCTTCGAGGCATACCGGAGCGCCGTCATCCGCCTCCCGCCCGATGTATTGCGGGTCATCGAGAAGGCCGCGGCTGCCGAGACGAACCCGGTAGCCCGCGGGGAATTTTCCAATATCTTAAAAAATATCGAGATCGCTGAACGGCTCGGCGTCCCGATGTGCCAGGACACCGGTGTCCCGGTCGTGTACCTGACCGTCCCGCCCGATGTGCCGTTCACGGAAAAACTCTATGATGCCGTGGCCGACGGTATCCGCAGGGCAACAGAGGAAGTCCCGCTCCGGCCCAATGTCGTTGACCCCCTCACCCGGCACAACACGGGCGACAATACCGGTCTTGGGATGCCGGCAATTCACGTGAAGCCCGGCAGGATCTTCTCGGTCACGGTGCTCCCCAAGGGTGCGGGCGCCGAGAACATGTCCCGCACCGCGATGCTCCTCCCCTCCCAGAAAGACCAGATCGCAAAGTTCGTGGTCGAGACCGTGTTCCTTGCCGGCTCCCGCCCCTGCCCCCCGGTTATCATCGGGGTCGGGATTGGCGGGACGTTCGATGGCGCCGCGGCTCTTGCCAAGGAAGCCCTGCTCGAACCCATTGACCACATGACCGAGTTCGAGGAGGAACTCCTCTGCGCTGTCAACCGGCTCAGGATCGGGCCGATGGGCCTCGGCGGGGACTGCACCGCCCTTGCCGTGATGGTGAAGAAGGCCGGCTGCCACACGGCATCCCTGCCGGTTGCCGTCAACATCCAGTGCTGGGCGAACCGGCACGCGACGATGAGGGTGATGTAATGACCGGAAAACCGGTCCAGCTCAAGACCCCGCTGGGCGACGAGGTCTTAACCCTCAAAGCCGGAGACCATGTCGAGCTCTCGGGAATCGTGTATACCGCCCGGGACGAGGCACACATGCGGATGATGGAGAAAGGGGTACCATTCGATCCCGTTGGTGCAGTCATCTATCACTGCGGCCCGGTCATCCATGAAGGGAAGGTCATCGCCGCCGGCCCCACCACTTCGGCACGGATGAACGAGATGGAGGGGTTCCTGCTCGACAAGGGCGTCCGGGGGCTCATCGGGAAAGGGGGCATGGGCGCGACGGTTAAAAAGCAGCTCCAGGGCCGGGGCGTGTACTTCGCCTTCACGGGCGGGTGTGCAGCGCTTGCCTCCTCCCACATGACCTTAAAAGGCGTCCATTACGAGGACCTCGGGATGGCCGAGGCGGTCTGGGCCATTGAGCTCGACCGGCTGCCGCTGGTGGTCGGGATCGATGCCCATGGCTACGATATCTTCGATACCGCACGGGACCATGCGGAAACCGCGTTCAAAACCCACTCCCCCCTCCAGTGCCGGAGCGGGAACTGATCCAAAGAAGAGGTTTTTTGTAAAGGTCGCCGAATATATACTAACGATTAGGACTGCCGTTCATGAAACTCGCCATCGACGAGACGCGGTGCAAAGGCTGCAACCTCTGTACACGGGTCTGCCCGTATAAGATCTTCCGTGAAGGGAAAAAACCCAACAAGCGGGGAATCGTGGTGCCGGAACTGGATCGGCCCGAGCGCTGCACCAACTGCCGCCTGCATAACCTCTACGGGAGGCAACTCTGCGGTGTATGCCAGCTCACCTGCCCGGATCAGGCGATCCACTGGATCGAAGAAGAACCCTATGAACCCCACAAGGTGGCGATCGAATATTGACACGCGTTGAGTTCTGGCAGGGAAACACTGCCTGTGCGGAAGGGGCGCTTGCGGCCGGTTGCAACTTCTTCGGGGGCTACCCGATCACCCCCTCGACCGAGATTGCCGAGCACATGGCGGCTAAACTCCCCAAGAAAGGCGGGGTCTTCATCCAGATGGAAGACGAGATTGCCAGCATGGCCTCCATCATCGGGGCATCGTGGACCGGCGCCCGGGCAATGACGGCAACGAGCGGCCCCGGCTTCTCCTTAATGATGGAGAACATCGGGTTTGCCGCCATGACCGAGACACCCTGTGTTGTCGTCAACATCCAGCGGGGAGGCCCCTCCACCGGCCAGCCTACGATGTCGGCGCAGGGGGACATGATGCAGGCACGGTTCGGCTCGCACGGCGATTATGCGGTGATCGCCCTCTCGCCTGCAAGCGTCCAGGAGATCTTCGAGCTGACAGTAAAGGCGTTCAACCTTGCAGACAAATATCGCGTCCCCGTTTTTGTGATGTCCGATGAAACAGTCGGGCACATGCGGGAGAAGATCCTGGTCCCCGACTCGGTTGAGCGGGTGGAGAGAAAACCGCTCCCGGCCGGCACCCTCCCGTTCAAAGCCGGTGATGACCTCATCCCGGGCTTCGGGCAGTTCGGCACCGGCCACCATGTCCATGTCACCGGGCTCACCCACGATGAGCGGGGCTATCCGGAAGCAACCAGTCCCGAACTCCACGCGGCGCTGGTAAAACGCCTCGTTGCCAAGATCGAG
>CAZMCL010000246.1:0-3312 GCA_964564375.1 uncultured Methanoregula sp.
TTGAACGGAACCTCTTTTTCACGCTCCAGCTTGCCGAACTTAAAAGCCCCTTGATCATTGCCGTGAACCAGATGGACCTTGCGGCGCAAAAAGGCATCAGCATCGATTACCGGAAACTCTCGGTCCTTCTGGGTGTTCCGGTCATCCCCACGGTCGCGATCCAGGGCAAGGGGATTGTCGAGCTTTCGGATGCCATCATCACCGCACACCATGTCCGGCCCCGGCCTCACGTGATCCTCTATGGCAGGGAAGTGGAAGAGCAGATCCAGAGGATTACGGTCCTGCTGCCCGAAGATTCCGGCGACTACCCTGCCCGCTGGACTGCCATCAAGCTCCTGGAAGGCGATCCGGATACGGTATGGGAGGTAAAAAAGAGCGTGCCGGAAGCGGTGGCTGTGTCGGTTGCCTGTGCAGCGGAACTGGAAAAGATCCACGGCGAAACAGCAGCGATGGTCATGAGTGCGGAGCGATACCTTGCAGCCGAGCGGATTGTTGCAGACGTGGTTACAATCCATGCACCCGGTGACCAGAAAGTTCCGCTCACCGAACAGATCGACCGCCTCGCCCTGCACCCGGTCCTCGGCTACCTCCTCCTGATCCTGACCATCGGCGGGCTTTTAGTCTGGACGTTCATCATCGGGGCATGGATCTCCGAGATCCTTTTAGGATACCTCTCCATGATTGCCCCGGTCGAACCGCTCATCACCGGGTCGGTCTCCGATATCATCCTCAACGGGGCATGGACCGGGTTTGTGGCGGCACTCACGCTCATCATCCCGTACGTCATCCCCTTCTACCTCTTCCTTGCGCTCATCGAGGACTCCGGGTTCCTGACCCGGTTCTCCTTAATGCTCGACCGCGGCATGCACAGGATGGGCCTGCACGGCAAGGCCATCATCCCCCTCGTGCTCGGGTTCGGCTGCACGGTGCCGGCCTGCCTCTCGTGCCGGATCATCGAGTCCCCCAAGCAGAAGTTCCTTGCGGCATTTCTCGTCACCCTTGTTCCCTGCTCGGCAAGGACCATCGTCATCCTAGGCGTGGTCGCGGCCTTCGTGAACATCTGGTGGGCGCTGGCACTCTACCTTTTTGACTTCATTCTCATCGTGGTCCTCGGCCGCATCGCGTTCCGGGTGCTGCCCGGTGAATCCGTAGGAATGATCATGGAGATGCCCGATTATCATGTCCCGTCCGTGCCAGTTGTCTTCGGGCAGACCTGGCAGCGGACAAAATCGCTTATCTGGATCGTGCTTCCCGCGTACATTGTCGGCAGCATCGTCATCACCGCACTGTACGCGGCGGGGCTTCTCGAACCGATCAACGCACTACTGTACCCGATAACCGTGCTCCTCCTCGGCCTGCCGGTAATGACCGGTGTGGTTTTTGTCTTTGGGATCATCCGGAAGGAGATGACCATCCTTGCCCTTGCTGCCATCTTCGGGACAACGGTCTTTTCTGCGGTCATGACACCGGTCCAGCTCATCGTCTTTGCGCTTGTGACCATGCTCTATATCCCCTGCATCTCCACGATCCTTGCCCTGGCACAGGAGTTCGGCTGGAGGAAAGCGCTCGGGATCACTGTACTGGAAACCGCTCTGGCCATTGTTTGCGGTGCCGTGGCGTTCCGGATGCTCAGCCTTGTGATGTGACGAACAAGGCCCGCCTGAACATACACTGCAGGCATAAACCTCAAGGATATTACCTTTAAACGAGCAATAGTAACAAAGCATGATCTACTGGCTCCTTGCGCTCCTGCTCCGTCGGCAGATATCAGAACTGCCCGGGCAGGTCTGCTTCATGATCAGCGGGAAGGACATGACAGACGCCCCGGAGAAGCTCTATCGCGTTACCGCATGGTGCAAGGCGATCTCTGCAGCGGTGGCACCGAAAAGTTCCGGTGAAGGGTCCGGGATCCGTGGGCTGACTTTTCACATCGCCACGCAACGGCCGGACGAGATGACCCGGTGCCTGCCTGAGATAAAAAAGATCGCATCGATTGCCCGTCTGCACCTGCATATCGGGGATGAAGTGGAGGTGACCGGGTCCGGCATGGACGTGGTGGTTGCCATCGGCAAGAGCGGGCGGGAGGAGGTCACATCCTGCATCCGCCGGATGGCAGAGGACCATGTCGCGCCGGAGCAGGTGGCCGAAGGACTGCTGGACTCGTACCTGACATTCCAGTACACTCCCGATATGGTGATCAAGAGCGGGGGCGACCACTTAACCGACTTTTTAATATGGCAGTCGGTGTACTCCGAGCTCTTCTTCTCGGACGTGAACTGGAAGTTCTTCCGGGAAGTGGACTTCCTCCGGATCCTCCGGGACTACCAGAGCCGGATGCGGCGGTTCGGGAAATAAACCGGTTACCGGAACTGCACCCCAATCCAACAGGGCTTTCCGCCGCAACTCTTCTCCCGGAACGCAAACTTTGTCTTCAGCGCCACGGCCACAGATTTTGCGTCTGGCACCGGGCTTACCTTCTGCTCCCGGCAAGAGCGGGCATAGAGCTGGTACAGGTCCTCTTTTGCGATAATCGCATCATCGGCATCCTCCCGCATGATCGTTTCGGCGATGAACTTTTTGAGCCCGTCCCCCTTTGATGCCTTCTTTTGCGTGGATTTCTTTGCCTTTTTAGCGGGTATGGCAGCCATTGCTTTTTCCGGGCTCTTAACAGGTGCGGGTGCCGCGGGTTCCGGTGGCAGCGGTGCGGGCTTTTTAACCGGTTGCCGTTTGATGCTGGCAATGGCTTTGGCAGCTTTTGGGTCATCAGCGTTGATGACCGGTGGCTGGGAGGCTTTATGCATGGCCGGGGAAACGCCCGAAGGCATCCCGCCGTCCTTTGCAATAATTACCGGGGGCGGGACAGGTACAGAATCGAGCTGCTGCTGACGGTAATCGAACCCTAAAAGATCCGCAAGCGCCCGGTTGCAGGTATCGCTGATATCGATGCCCTGTTCCTGCGCTGATGCATAGATATCCGCCCGCACCAGCACGGTGGTAGGGCGCCACGCACTTCCCGGCTCCTTTTTTGCTCCCATGATGTATCAGGATTTGTTCTGTCCGTTCCACGGCATTAAGCCAGCGATCCGTTCGCGCTTCCGGCGGTATCAGGTTTGGGATGAGACCCGCTGGTCGTAGATCCGTATCGCCCGCAAAAGGTCGATCTTCCTGAAAAGCGGCCAGTAGGGGGCACAGAAATACACGGCCGATTCGTGGCCGCTTGCAAGCCACGGCAGGAAGTTTGAGGTCCGGCAGTCGTTGCCGGTCCGGATGATCAGGTCAACCGGGGGGATCCCCTTGCTCCCGTGGAGGTAC
>CAZMCL010000247.1:0-3306 GCA_964564375.1 uncultured Methanoregula sp.
TCCCCGTCCCCGAATACACCATTGCCCGCTCTGCCGATGAAGCGGTTGCCGCTGCTGCTGCGATCGGCTTTCCGGTTGTCCTGAAGATCATCTCCCCCCAGGTGATCCACAAGAGCGATGCCGGCGGGGTCATTGCAGACCTCGGCTCGGATGAAGACGTGAGACGGGCATACGAGAGCATCCTTGCCAGGGTAAAAACATACAACAGCGAAGCAGTCATCGATGGAATCATTGTCGTTAAACAACTCACCAGAGGACTCGAGATCATCATCGGTGGCCGGGTGGACCCATCGTTTGGCAGGATTATCACGGTGGGTATGGGTGGCACGCTGGTTGAACTCATCAGGGATGTCTCCATTAGAATCCTTCCCATACAGCGGGACGATATTGAAGCCATGCTTGCCGAGCTCAAAGTCAACCGTCTTATCGATGGTTACCGGAACGAGCCGGCCCGGGACCGCGACACGCTTATTTCCATCATCGAAAAGGTCATGCGGCTTTTCCTTGAGCATGACGATATTGTGGAATTCGATATCAACCCTGTCTTCCTGTACGAGAAGGGTGCATGTGTTGTGGATGCCCGTTTTTATCTTGACAAAAACCGCTCCGCTGTTGTCATCGCCCCGTTCCGTCCCCTCCCCGAACAGCTGCTCAATGTCAGTTCAATAGCCGTCATCGGTGCCTCAGCTGAACCGTCCAAAGTCGGTTACGCAATCCTGCGCAACCTCCTCTCCTTTCCGGGCAGGGTTTACCCGGTCAACCCGAAGCACCAGAAGATACTCGGCCGGGACGTATTTTCGAACCTTGCGGCAATTCCGGACCCGGTTGATATTGCAGTAATCGTTCTCCCCGCAAAATACGTTCCGGGCGTCTTGCGGGAATGCGGGGAGAAGGGGGTTCCGCTGGTAGTAATCATCTCAAGCGGGTTCCGCGAGAGCGGGAAAGACGGGGCGTTACTTGAAGCGGAACTTCTCACCATTGCCGCGAAGTATGGAACCCGCATTATCGGCCCGAACTGTCTCGGGCTCATGCTCCCAAACCAGGGGATCAACACCACGTTCGACCCGGTCTCGCCAAAGCCCGGCAGGATCGCGTTCATATCCCAGAGCGGCGCCATCATCACGACCATCGTCGACTGGAGCCTGCCCGAGGAGATCGGGTTCTCGGCCATCATCAGCGTCGGAAACCAGGCCGATCTCTCGTTCGAGGACTTCTGCCTCTTTGCCGGCAACGACCCCCACACCAAAGCGATCATCATGTACATTGAGGAAATCCGGAACGGCAGGCGGTTTATGGAGATTGTGCAAGACGTGACCGACAAGAAACCGATCGTTGCTGTCAAGTCCGGTTCATCAAGGATAGGCCAGATGGCTGCAGCCTCCCACACGGGATCCCTTGCGGGCAGTCATGAGGTGTACATGGCCGGTTTCTGGCAGGCCGGCGTTATCCCGGCCCGGTCAATGCGCGAAGCGTTCCAGACGGCCCAGCTCCTGTCATCCGAGGGTTATCCAAAGGGAATCCGGGCGATTGTTATCACCAATGCCGGCGGGTTTGGCGTCCTTGCATCGGACTATGCGGAGCGGTACGGCATTAAGATGGTGGAGTTCCCGGAAACTATCTTAAAGGAACTCGATGCCATCCTCCCGGTTGACTGGAACCGGCGGAACCCGATTGACATGGTTGGTGATGCATCGGCCGACCGTTTTGCCAGAACGTTCGACATCATGATCACAAACCAGGACCTCTGGGACATCTGTTTTGTCATCGCAGTACCTTCCGCAATTTCGGACCCCATACGGGTCTCCAACGAAGTTGTGCGGTTCTCCAAGAGCACGCACAAGATGATGGTCGGGTGCATGATTGGCGGGGACTCTATGAAAACACCCTTGAGAATCCTGCGGGATGCCGACATCCCTAATTTCCCGGAACTGGAGGACGCATTCCGTTCAGTAGGTAATATCTGCCGCCATATCTGCTGGAACAAGTGCCATGGCCGCCAGTGCATTCCGAGCGGCAAAAAGGAGTGAACCCTGTTTACAGGGTAATTTTTTTGAGAATCCGGCCGTTCCGGAAAACGGTGATGCCGCCCCCGCTCTGCGAAACGACAATCCCGATGGCATTGGTAACCGAGGTTAACGCGGCAACGGAATTGTGCCGTGTCCCCATGCCGGGCGGGAGCGAGACATTGCTCGAGTCCACCGTGATATAACGGCCTACCGCTTCGACAAAACCGTCCCCGGTGATGACAAACGCCCCGTCAAGCTGGGCGAGCGCTTTGATGTTCTCTTTAAGCTCCTTGTTGGTCACGACACGGAGTTCGGGCCGGTGTCCTTCAAAGGGATTGAGAATGATCTGCCGGGACTTTTCCATGACCTGTTTGGTGTCACCGATAAGAAACGTGGTCCCGACCTGTTTTCCCTCACGGCCTTCAATCGAGATCTCGGTGCAGATGTGGAAGACAGCATCGAACACTTCCTCCCGGACGTCGGTGTCGTTAACGACAGGGTCCTTCCACGTGTCCGTGCTGATCCGGACTTCACCTTCCCGTTTCCTGTCAGTAATGTCGTTTCCGATACAGAGGATCTCGGTGATCCGTCCCTGCTCATCGCGGATGGCCTTGTTGATCCAGGCAATCCAGACCCGGTCGCCATTTCGGCGCACATTCTCGCTGATATTGACCGCATAGCCTTCGGCAGCAAAGCCGATATCGTTTGCCATCATCGAGAGGTCATGCTGGACGCGGGCTTTCCCGGGCACGATCGTTCCGACAATGTTCTTCCCGAGCACGTCCTCGCCCGCATAGTCAAAGAAGGTGAGCGCATACGTATTGAAGAACGTGATAATCCCCCGGGTATCCATCCGGATGATGATACTCTGGGTGTTCTGGAGCACTTCACGGTACCGCGCCTCGCTTGCTTTGAGATCTTCGGCGATCTTCTGCTTCTCTGATATATCCGTAACAATGAAGGTGCCGCCCCGGGCGATATCCCGGGGATCGAGCGGCTGAACCTGCAGCCGGCAGGGTAGAGTTGCCGTATCCTTTCGTTGCAGCCGGCATTCGGCAAACGGCTGGCCGTTCGGGTCGCGGCGGATCAGGAGGTCCCGGGTTGCCTGCTCGTATTCTTCGTGGTTCCCAAACAGGGAACCGATATCCCGGCCAACAAGTTCGCTTTCATTGTAACCGAGCATGGCGGCAAAGGGGCAGTTTGTCCATTCGATGATGCCGTTTCTCACCTGGAAGATCCCCAGGGGTGTTGCTGACAGTATCGCTGCCAGCTGTTCATTCTGGGCTTTTTGTTCCCGCTC
>CAZMCL010000248.1:0-3293 GCA_964564375.1 uncultured Methanoregula sp.
GGCATTATTAATGAGGTCGCTGACCTTGAACCACTGGACTGCTTTGTTATCGCTGAAGACGTGGCCGTTTGCACTCAGCCGCAAGCCATTTCCGGCATCATAAGCATTCTGGTATACGATCTGGTTGTAATCAGTTCCGTCAGGTGCAAGGAGACGGTACCGGTAATTGAGGGATCTCGTCCCGCTGCACCCCTTATCAGTTCCTGAGGCAATACCTGCCCAGGGGGTGATATATTGTCCCCCTTCGGACTTACTGAAGGTGTCCTTGGCCTCAAAGATCGTTAGTGTGTTGTAGTCCCCCCGGTTCACACCGCTGCTGCCGCTTGGGGTTGCCATATCGGCAGAGACAGGTATGATCACAAGAACCAACGCAAGAAAGAGGGAAAACACAATTATGATACGTGAATGCTGCATTAGTCATCACCCAAAGGATCCGGCTTGAAGTGCCCTGCTGGAGCCTGCCAGCGATAAGCTCGTCCGGTATCTCTCAATCACGATGGGATATTATTTCAAGATTTCTTTTCGGGATTAAAGCCGGTTCCGAGAATAATAAATGGTACCAGGCCCGGAAATACTTCAGATAATTACGCAATCCTTATCCACCTAAAGAAGTCAGTCCCTGTATGGACATTTTCATCTTACGGCACGGCAAGGCGGAAGATGCAGGGCATGGCACCCCCGATGCAAAGCGCACCCTGACCCGGAAGGGGCGCGAAGAGATAGCTGCTGTAGCACTCTGGATAGCAGAACAGGAACTGGAGTTCGATGTCATTGCGACAAGCCCGCTCGCACGTGCAGAGGAAACGGCAGTGATTGTGGCTGACACCCTCGGGCTTTCAGACCGGTTCTCGACATGGAAGACCCTTGCCCCAGGTGGGAATCCGGATGATATCTGCCGGGAGGTTGACCGTCATGCGGATGCAGAAGCGATCCTGCTCGTTGGCCACGAGCCCCAGCTCTCGTCACTCATCGGCCGCATCATTGCCGGTGACGAGGGTGCCGGCATTGTGATGACCAAAGGGGGCCTTGCAAAAATCCGTAACTTCTCGTTCTCCACGCGGCCCTCGGGCGAGCTGCACTGGCTCATTACGGCGAAGCAGATGACAGGGAACTTGCACCGGGCAAAGTAGCCCGGGCCCGAAACCCACTCATTCCTCCAAAAAAACCATGCGTTTCAATCCCGTGCAGATACCCTGCGGGAAATGAGCGGGACACCGTGTTGAGTAATGAAAGAAAAATAGGGCGGATGAACTAATTTCGGGATAAAAAAATGGGAGTGTGGGGCGGAATTAATACGCCTTGGGGAAACTATGCGTTTCCTGGCTGAGCGCAACGATTTCTGCGGTATTTTTCAGGAGTCCGGCAAGATATTTTTGTACCCATTTCTCTTTTTCATACTCAGCGAACGGGCGGTACGATCCCTGGACGGTTCTGTTCTCTTTATCAAACCGCAGCAACCCGATAGGAGCGCCCCCATTCTTCACGAGCTGGTTGAGTTCTTCCAGCGGATATTTTCGGGAACTGAAGACAAATTTTGTCTCGGTTTCAAACGCGACAGCGATTGCCACCAGCCAGGCTTTTCTTGATTCTGCAAGCATCTCGTTTACAAGATCAGAAGTTTTTCTCATGAGTTCTCATTCAGGAGAATGATGGCAATCCCTTAAATAATTCGTTTTTTCGATTCCGGGAATGAACGGAGGAGTGCCGGGTTACCGGATCCTGGGCCGGTGTGAGAGGGGGTTCCACCAACGCAACCGCCTAAGAGTCCTCGTCCTGTTATTTTTCCGGAAGGGAACCCCTAAAAATTTTTAACGCGGAGGTGGGAGGTTGATTGAAAATTTTCATGCAAGGGCCGGTAAAAAAATGTGGGAGGAGACCCTGAATTTTTCCAGGAGGGGGTACCTGAAAAATTTAGAAAGGTGGTTCCCCTCCCGCAACCAAAGTCCGGCGTAATCATACAAATTCACTCCCCCACTGGGGCCGGATCCTGAAATGATAAAAACACACTCAATATGCTCCTTCCATCGATCCTGTGGATTATCTGCAGAAAAATTTTCAATCTTGTTATTAAACCCCTCACATTTTCAGGGTTCATGATCCTAACCGCAGGGATCTAGGTTTAAACTGGTGCGGTTTTACGAATTTAAGTCAGTTCCTCTTGATTTTGATATGTTGACTGCTCTGCCCGACACCGGGTTGCAGTCATCGCACGAGGAGCATATACGATACAGGACAGGCACACCAGATGCCCCGGTTCCGGGGCATCACCCGCACACTCCCGCTTCCTGTCCTGTACCACCTTTCCCTCTCCTCTGCTGTACTGATGAATAAAAACGGAGGAATATGTTTGAACCGTTTGCATAAAGCCAGATTTTTTCTCTTCGTGGTGCTGGCTGTCGCCCTATGCATGGTTTGTTCGCCGGCGGCGGCTGTCGCCGGCGGGCCGATCATCATCGACCACACCAGCACCCACCTTAACGAGGTCCCCCTGAACGCGATTGAGAACGCCAAATCGACGCTCCACATCGCGTATGGGCATACCTCGCACGGGAGCCAGGTCACTACCGGCATGACCGGCCTCACAACCTTTGCCGGTGCGCCATACGGAGGTTCCACGTACGCGTGGAACAATGGCGGCTCGGGCGGAGCGCTCGACCTCCATGACTATGCCATGTCAGGAGATCTCGGCAACCCGGACCGGACGTCATGGGCTGACCGCACGAGGACCTACCTGAACGCTAACCCTGATGTTAACGTTATCATGTGGTCATGGTGCGGGCAGGCCGATACCACTGCAGCCAACATCGACCTGTACCTGAGCCTGATGAACCAGCTCGAGACCGAGTACCCGGATGTCATGTTCGTGTACATGACCGGCCACCTAACAGGTACCGGGGAGGACGGCAACCTCAATGTGAGGAACGAGCAGATCCGTGCCTATGCACGGACGAATAACAAGATCCTCTACGACTTTGCCGATATCGAGAGCTATGACCCGGACGGTCTCGTCAACTACATGCAGCTTAATGCTGACGATGGCTGCAACTACGATGGCGGCAACTGGGCAACCACGTGGCAGAACAGCCACAACGAAGGAGTTGACTGGTACAGCTGCAGCGCAGCCCATACCCAGCCGCTCAACGCGAACCAGAAAGCCTACGCCGCATGGTACATGTGGGCACGCATCACAGGATGGGACGGAACAGCGGATCAGCCAGTTGCCCTGCAGGGCCAGAGCGGTATCCCAACCGACCCGGACAGCGACGGCCTACGAGGATCTGAACGCGAATGCC
>CAZMCL010000249.1:0-3290 GCA_964564375.1 uncultured Methanoregula sp.
CCAGACCGGGCACCGGCATGGACGTGGCGGGCGGTTCTGCCGGGAAGTCCATGCTGATCCAGTCCCCGTCCTGCCTGGCAGAGAGCGGGCCTGACAGGGTGGTGAACGATATCACCGCACCGGCCGGGACCCGGCCGGTCTCCCAGAGCACGGATGCTGCGGCGAGCGTGGCATGGCCGCAGAGCTCGACTTCCTTTTCCGGTGTGAACCACCGCAGGTTCCACTTCTCCTCTTCTGCAAAGAGGAACGCGGTCTCGGAATGTTTCAGCTCTTTTGCCACCTGCTGCATCCACACCGCATCGGCCGGGCCATCCGGAATACAGACGCCCGCCGTATTCCCGCAAAACGCGGAACTGGTGAAAGCGTCAACGAGGTGGAGTTCTGCTTGCATGAAGGAGAGTTGTGTGCCGGGGACTATTAAAAATTCGGGCGGGAAGAATCGTTAAGAATAGTTGTTGTTTACGCAATATGATCGCCCCCCATGCTGCACCATGCCCGGGCGGCGATACGTTCAGAATTCCCCTGGCCGGACAAAAGTGCAGGTTTTATGTGCCGCAAGAGAGGACTCCCCAGAACAATGGACGGGCATGTCACCTACGCTAACCTCACAGGAGCAAAGATCCTCGGGGTATCCCGCATAGCAATTTTGGGCAGGCATGTCCGCGAACTGGACATTCCGGAGGATTCGGTCGCACCGTTCCTTGCGGCAGCAGAAAAGGTCTTCCGGACCGGTGAGAGAACGGTTGCCGATACCCCGTGGGAAAGCGGCAACGGGGTGAAACAGTACCGGTGTTCGGTCTCCCCCCTTCACGCAACCACCAGAAGGATCAATGCGGCTGATATCATGTTCCACGACATCGGGCACGAGACACGAATTGAAGAAGAGCTGGAGCAGTGCCGGACGCAGGTGAGCGGGCTGCTTCTGAATCCTCCCCGCAGGGATATCGAAAGATAAAGCCAACAGTATTTTTTTATAATCCCATTTTCATGAAATTTTGCTAAACATGCAGAATGAAACTGCAACACGGTGAGGCCAGGATCCATCATAGCGTCGCCTGCCGAATTCGGGAGGGGGAAGGCAAGAACGGCGTTGAAAAGCCGGTCCGGAATCTGTTACTGCATCCTATTCCCTTTGGGAACGGCAGTCTCCACCGTAAGCGTCTGACCCGGGTTTTTTCTAAACGATCAGGAATTCATCTCAAATTGATACTAAGATTTTCTTAAAAAAAGCAAAACGAAAACCCGCAGCGTCTTGAGTAAAACACGTTAAAGAGAAATGTGGGGTTGGTGAGATTTGAACTCACGATCGACGGGTCTCTCCGACATGCGCATCAGTGCTCCAACGGGTCATCATCCACTTTTAAGTCAGTAGACCCATTGTTCATCATCTGAGCACGTTTAAGAACGCAAAGACCGCTGGAGCCCGTCGCCATACCGGGCTAGGCCACAACCCCTTTTTGTTGCTTATCAGGATACCAAAGAATCCTGACTCAATAAAATCGCAGTATAGTGACTTAAGAGTTTTGTTCCGGTGTAACCCCGGGCGGAGAGCGCGGGTGGCAGTACCGGCGTTGCCACACGCAATGGTGCATCGCTGGATGCCCATGTGCACCAGAACCGGGAGCCGCCGGATCTGATAAAACCCTGCCGGAAATTCACAAAAATGCCGCATTTTCCCAATCTGCACAAGAATTCCCCATGGATTAACGGTTTTGTCATGTGCACCACATTGCCGGATTAAATCACTATCCATATATGATCCGGTACCCCATTTTTTATGAATGGCCGAGGGAAGTTATGCAAGCGGGACCTCAACATTCCCATTGATGGGAATGACGATCGGAGAGATGGTTGACAACATCGCAGCACAGTATCCGGATACCGACGCAATCGTATCCATGCACCAGAACATCAGCTGGACCTACCGGGAGTTCAACGAGCGGGTGAACCGGGTGGCCCGGGGGCTCATGGGCATGGGCGTTGCCAAGGGTGACCGCGTGGGCATCTGGGCCATGAACCACGCGGAATGGATCCTTGTCCAGTTCGCCACCTCAAAAATCGGGGCGATCATGGTCAACATCAACCCCGCGTACCGCACCTACGAGCTCGAATACGTGCTCAAGCAATCGGAAATCTCGACCCTTTTCATCCAGGGCCGGTTCAAAACATCGGATTACATCGGGATGTTTTACGAGGCCTGCCCCGAGGTCTACGAGGCAAAACACGGCAAGATCTCAAGTGAGAAGTTCCCATTTTTGAAAAATGTCATCTTCATCGGCAACACGCCTTACAATGGCATGTTCACCTGGGACGATCTTGAGAAGCGGGCAACGGAGATCTCGCCCGAGGAACTGGTCGAACGCGGCGAGTCACTCACGTTCGACGACCCCATCAATATCCAGTACACCAGTGGGACAACGGGCTTTCCCAAGGGCGTTGTCCTCACGCACCACTCCATCCTCAACAACGGCTACATCATCGGTGAGGGCATGGGCTTTACCGAGAAGGACCGGCTCTACATCCCCGTCCCGTTCTACCACTGCTTCGGCATGGTGCTCAGTAACCTTGCCTGCCTCACCCACGGATCGACCATGGTCATTCCCGCCCCGGCCTTCGATCCCGAAGAAGTGCTCAAGACCGTTGAGAAGGAACACTGCACCGCACTCCACGGCGTCCCCACGATGTTCATCGCGGAACTTGCCCACCCCAACTTTTCCAAATATAATCTCTCGTCCCTCCGCACCGGTATCATGGCCGGCTCCCCCTGCCCGATTGAAGTCATGAAAGAAGTCAACACCAAGATGCACATGAGCGAGATCGTCATCGTGTACGGCCAGACCGAAACCGCACCCGGTGTGACCATGACGACCACAAAGGACCCGGTCGAGCGCCGCGTCACCACCGTGGGCCGGTCCTTCCCCCACACCGAGCTCAAGATCATCGACCCAGCAACCGGCAAGATCGAACCGCACGGTGACGTGGGCGAGATCTGCGCCCGGGGCTACTGTGTGATGAAGTGCTATTACAACAACCCGTCCGCAACGCAGGCAACCCTTGACAAGGACCACTGGAACCACACGGGCGACCTCGGCACCATGGACAAGGAAGGCTACTTCAAGATCGTGGGCCGGTTAAAGGACATGGTCATCCGCGGCGGCGAGAACATCTACCCGCGGGAGATTGAGGAGTTCTTACACCACCACCCGAAAATCGCCGATGTGTACGTGGTGGGCGTCCCGGATGTCAAGTATGGCGAGGAACTCTGCGCCTGGGTCAAAATGAAGGAGGGC
>CAZMCL010000250.1:0-3279 GCA_964564375.1 uncultured Methanoregula sp.
CTTGGCGAAGCTGGCCTCTACATCAAAGAGCTCGTAAGCGGGGACAACGGCAGAACCCGTCCGAGTCTTGCCGAGATCCTGAACAAAACGGCCCGCGTTACCAGCCTCGACGTAACACAGGTTGAAGGAATGAAGGAGGGAGATTAATATGGCACATCACAATGGTCCACGAAAGGGAACACGGTATAAGTACAAGAAAGATCTGAGAAAGCGCGGGCTGCCGCCCATAACCTCCGTCATCCAGAAATTTGAGCTTGGTGACAGAGTGCACATAGTTGTTGAACCGAGCATCCAGAAGGGCATGCCCCACCGCAGGTTCCACGGAAAGACCGGAACCGTTATCGGTCAGCGTGGACGTGCATGGATGCTCACAATCCGCGACGGTAACGCCGACAAGATCGTTATCTCCAGACCGCAACATCTAAAAGCACAAAAGTAAATTCACTGTCAGGTGATTGGCATGAAAGTTAAGGGTATAATTAGCGAAGAGAAGGTCACGCTTCCGGAGATGCGTGGTGTCCTTTTAGGGGTAGAGTCTGAGCGGATTGCCGCCGAAAAGGAGATGTCCTACGAATTCCGGCGCAGTATCGAGCATGCCAATCAGCTTGCAAAGACAACTCCTGAAAAAGCAGAGGATCTTGTAGCTGAACTCTCAAAAAGGGAGAAGATGAAGCCCGAGATTGCTTACCGTATCGCTAATCTCATGCCAAAGAACCGCGATGAAGTGCGGGCGATCTTTGCCAAGGAGCGGTTCACGCTCTCCCCCGAAGAACTTGACAGCATTGTCGAACTAGTCATGACACACTTCTGAGGTGTGGTGCATGAAGGCGGAAAAAAAAGAGGTTAATGCGATCGTACTCGATGTGCTCTTAAAGGGGCACCCGGACGATCCCCGCCCTCCCTTCAAGAGAGAGCCGATCGTCCAGGCGATGGGAATAGAGCAGTTCAAACTCCTTGAGCTCGTGCCTAAAGCCGGCGTTGTAATCGATCTCCACGAAAAAGTCTATATCGGCGATGCCGAACGTGAGAAGGTCGAGCGCGTGAAACGCCGGATCGGGTATCGCGAACTGACCCACACGGCACAGGGCGAACTTCCATTCATCATTGAGGAAGTGGTAAGGGAGCGGGAAGCGGATTTTATCACGTTCTTTAACAAGTCAATATCAGTCACGCCTAAACTGCACATGCTCCATCTTCTTCCTGGCATCGGTAAAAAACTGATGTGGGAGATCCTTGAAACGCGGAACAGGAAACCGTTCGAGAGTTTTGCTGATATCAGCGGACGAATAAAATCCCTCCCCCATCCCGAGAAGATGATCCAGGCCCGGATTCTCGAGGAACTTGAGGATAAGGACGTCAAGTATCACCTGTTTACCTCGAAATGAAAGCATACCACGACCAGCACTTCCTCATCGACCCCCACGCCGTGAACCGGATAGCAGATCTTGCCGACGTGCGGGATCGGCGGGTGCTGGAAGTCGGGCCGGGCAACGGGGCACTCACCCGTGCCCTGCTTGACCGTGGTGCAAAGGTCCATGCCATAGAACTGGACAGCATCCTCTGCGAACAACTCGCGGATACGTTTTTTGCTGAAATTGCTTCCGGCCAGCTGATAGTGCAGCATGGCGATGCCACCCGGTGTCCCATCCTCCCGTTTGACATTACGGTCTCCAACCTCCCGTATTCCGCTTCGTCCAAGATCACCTTCCGGCTTATGGATATCGGCTTTGAGGTTGCTGTCCTGATGTACCAGTCCGAGTTTGCCGAACGCATGGTAGCCCCGGCAGGCACCAAGGAATGCGGGAGGCTCTCGATCATGGTGCAGACTTATGCGGCAGTCCAGACATGCTTCAAACTCCCACCGCAGGCCTTCTCTCCCCGCCCGCAGGTCAATTCCACGGTCGTGAAGATTTTCCCCCGGGAGCCGATCTTTCCCATCAACGACCGCCGGCATTATGCGGATGTTGTGCGGGCCCTCTTCTCCCACCGGAGAAAGACCGTGCGGAATGGCCTGAGGGGATCTGTGGGAAGTATGCTCTCCCCCATCTGGGTGGAGCGGGTGCTGACAGAACTGTCAGATGAGATCCTGAAAAGCCGGCCGGAGCAGCTCTACTTAGAGGATTTTGCGACTATCGCAAATATTCCCTGATCTACATTGCACCCTGCGGAGTGCAGAGCTCAATTTTTAATCATTCGCATCCGGTATACTGATATACGTACGTGACCTGCCATGAAATGGAAAGGCTGGGAGAAGATCGCACTTGACATTCCCGATAATGACGACATGTCGGGAACCATTACTGTTGATGCGATAGCACCGGTTATCATTTCTGCCAGTCGGTCGACTGATATCCCTGCATTTTATGGCGACTGGTTCGTGGCACGCCTCAAGGCGGGCTGGGTAACATGGAAGAGCCCGTTTGGGGGCAAGCCGGTTTATGTCTCATTTGAAAAGGCCCGGGTCTTTGTTTTCTGGTCAAAGAACCCGGCCCCGTTTTTCCACCATCTCGATACGCTTGACCGGATGGGATACCGGTATTATTTCCTCTTCACGCTCAACGATTACGATGTGGAGGAGCTTGAACCCCATGTTCCATCCCTGGATGAACGGATTGCGACCTTTATCCGGCTCTCGCAACGGATTGGCAGAGGACGGGTGGTCTGGCGGTTTGACCCGCTGGTACTATCCGGCAGGATCACGGTTGCTGATCTCCTCAGGAAGATACGGTATATCGGCGACCGGATAGCTCCTTTCACCGAACGGATGGTCTTCAGCTTTGTGGATATAGACAAGTACGGGAAAGTGAAAAGGAATTTGAAAGCCGGTGGTTTTGGTGATGTCCGGGAATTTACGGATGATGAAGCAGCGGCGTTCTGTTCCGGACTTGCAGTTCTCAATAACCAATGGGGTTTTTCCATCACGTCCTGTGGGGAGCAGCGTGATCTTTCGCAGTATGGCATCGGGCGGGGACAGTGCATCAGTTACGACCTCATGGTTGAGGAGTTCTCCGATGATGCCGACCTTATGCGGTTCCTGCACCCGGGAGGCCAGCGAACTCTTCTTGTGACTGGACAAAAGACAGACCCCCGGCGCACTCTCAAAGACCCGGGGCAGCGGAATACCTGTCACTGTATTGTCTCAAAAGATATTGGTCAGTATTCCACCTGCATGCACCTGTGCGCGTACTGCTATGCTAACTCTTCTCCTGAGTATGTGCGCAGGAACTATGCCCGGTATAGTCAAATGAGGGGACGCGGGGTCTTTCCTGATACGATTAC
>CAZMCL010000251.1:0-3268 GCA_964564375.1 uncultured Methanoregula sp.
CTGACCGTTGCCATATCCCCGTTTTCAACAAGCTGCATCAGTGTATTGACCTGCTGGGTGATGCTCTCATCTTTCTGGATCTCCTGGTTTGCCGCGATATAGATCCGGGCGATGTGGGCATCCTCCTTCTCGCCATCCTGCTGTATGTTATCGAGGTTATCGAACCCCCAGACTACAATGGCGATCTGTCGGCCCATATCGTTGACATAATACTGGACTTCGAGTGGGTAGCCGGCTTTCCTGAATGCACGGGCAAGCGTGTCCCCGATAATGGAATTCCTTATGTGACCTACATGGAGGGGTCCGTTCGGGTTGGCACTCGTATGCTCGAGTACGACACGTGTTGGCTTTTTTGGAAGGTTGCCGTAACCGGGCCTGATTGCCTCCCTTAATACCTCACTTACGTAAGCGCTCCCGAAAACGAAGTTGATATACGGGCCTTTTGCCTCGATTTTCATGTCGGTGAGGGCGGGGTTTTTACAAAGTTCCGTCACAATCTCCTGCGCTATTTTAACGGGTGCCTGCTTCTTTGGCTTTGCTAATTCAAATGCAATCGTTGACGCGAGATCTGCATGCTGGCCACCATCCATAAGCAGGGGGTCATTTGTTCCTGTAATCTCTTTGATCGCGTTTCCGATAATAGTGTACATATTTTTTAACATCAGTATCCCGTCCTGTAGCGGAGGATGGCTGCAATTCCCCCGAATGCCGAGAAGAGGATCGATCCCTCCTCGAAATCGTCCGAGATGATCTCCACCTTGGAATTACTCTGGTCGGCAAGTTTTGTCAGTTCGTCGATGATATCGATCTCTTCTTCGAGAACCAGCGGCGCCGTGCATTTCGGGCAGTTCCCGAGCGCGATGTCCGCAATGGTCTTGCCCAGTTCAACATTTACGGTCTTCTCGGTCGTGTGATCGCAGCTCTGGCATCTGATCTTCAGCCGGGACTTCCTGAGGTTTGACGAAAGGAGGAGGGTATCCACCGCGCCGATCTCGAGGTTGTGGCGGATACTGTCCTCCCCGTACGCGGCAAGCCCGCCATCCTTGACCAGTTCTTTCAAGAACCGGTCCATGAACGCCTTCTCCTTGACAACAGTCATGCCCTTGAGCGCGTCCTGTGCTGCATCAACGAGTTCGGCAAGCCCGTCCTCGTTTGTGTAGGCAACATCAAAGAGGCCGACGATCCGTTTCTGGACCTCGTGGTGGAGGAAACTCCCCGCCTCAAACTCCTCCTTCGTCGGGCTCGGACCCCCTATCAGCACCCCCTTGAACCGCTCGAAAAAGTCCTTTTCGGCAAGGTAAATAGCGCTGGAGCGCTCGCCAACTTTAGTATAGAACTCGTTGATGGCGATCTCACGGAGCCGGCCGAACCTGGCTGCCGACTGGCCACCTTTCCTCTGCTTGCCCGGGACCGTGGAAGTTGCGCCGCCAACCGGCTCTATACGGTTGCCCCGTAAAAATCCCCAGAATGCCTCCCGCCTATCGAGAACGAGGAGGCCATAGACGTACTTCTCCTCAAGCATCTTGAGCAGGGGTTCGAGCTCGAAGTTCGAGCTGCACCGGTACATGTAGAGGTTGAGTGGTTCCGGGGGCTCGATGATGGTGCACTGGAGATCTGACCGGTCCCCAAAGGTCTTGACTGTGCCGCAGAATACCGCAAGACCTTTTTCCGGCGGACGCTTGTACACCTTGAGGCGCGAGAGAATGGAGGAGATAGCGCTTTGGACATTGAGCTTGGTCTGCTTGCTCTTGATGTTGGCACACTGGCCAAACTCGTCCTTGAGCTGGTTAGTCACATCGTAGATCTGCTTGTCGGGCGGGATGTAGAGCGTGATGAGCTCCGTGCCATCTCCCTGCTGGGACTGGAGATTCTCTAAAACTTTCTTGAACTCATACCGCTTTCGCGCATCGTTCATTTCCATCTCTTCTGCCATTGCCGGATTCAAACCTCTCTGGTAAGCTTATACCTATTCACCCGCGGGGGGCATAAATTTGCGCCCATTGCGCAATGACCTTCTCGTCCACATCGGAATTGATACCATGGTTCCCGAAGAACTCAACAAAGGTTTTTGGGTCCTGTGCCTGTTCAAAGAGCTGCTCCCCGCTTTCGAACGAAATGATGGGATCTGCCTTTGCATGGAATATCCAGACCGGGCGGGGGGAGATCCTGCCGATATACGTGCTAGGTTCGATGGAGGCCGCAAACCTGAGCGAATCACCGGTGTACCCTTGTTCGATAAGAGAATCATAGAGCCCCCAGTCTGAAGTGGAAATCCCGACATAGCCGGCAAAGTCCGGATCCACTCCTGCTGCCACGGCTGCATACCTTCCGCCGTTGCTCGAACCCATTGAATACACGGATACATTGTATTGTTCAGCAAGCAGTTTCCGAGCGGATATGAGATCACAGATACTAAGATAATACTGGGGCATATCGCCGCTCTCGAACTTCGCATAATCCTGCTGGATCAGCTGCTGACCAAACGGGATGCCGGTGGTTTCCCCGCCATTGCCCCTAGTATCGACAAAGAGGAAGGCGTATCCTGCAGAAGCAAAGCAGGCCATCCGCTCCTCGTGACCGGCAAGTTTTTCACCGGCACCCGGCACGTACACTACAGCCGCTGCAGGCTGTTGGGGAGCCCCAAGATAACTGACAATATCGCCATCTTCAGTATGAAACACAATGCGCGATTTCGTGTAGGTCTCGTTACTGAAAAGTATCTCTTCAGATACTGTCGCGGGAGCGCAGGTAAGGGAAAGCACCCCGTCATCATCAACAGAATATGTTGACTTCCCCGGTGTTCCGGAACACCCTGCGAGCATCACGAGAATGAAAAGGAGCGCGGCAATGGCAATCTCGTTACGCATCAATCAGCACCCCAGGCAGCGGTGGATCAGGCAGATAGTTTTGGCATCGACAATAGTACCATCCCTGATCATCCGGTTCAGGTCCTTTATGGGAATATCTACTACCTCAATCACCTCGTCCTCGTCCTTCTCGAACTCATGCGAAGGGGAAAGATTGCGAGCTTCATAAAGGTAGATCTTCTCGTCAGTATATCCCGGGGTCGTGATAATGAAACCCCGTGGCTCGATCCTTTGTGCGGCAAACCCGGTCTCCTCGATAAGTTCGCGGCCGGCAGCTGCTCGTGGCTCCTCCCCCGTTTCAAGGGCTCCTGCCGGGGCCTCAATAATATAGTCATCGATAGCATGCCGATACTGCCGGAGGAGTTTACACCGGTCTCCTTCAATGGGCAGGATGGCAACCG
>CAZMCL010000252.1:0-3251 GCA_964564375.1 uncultured Methanoregula sp.
TTACCGGCACCTATGACCCGGTCCGGATGCAGCACATCATCGAGTTCACCGGGATGTACACGAAGCCTGACTTCATCTACCACGGGATCCTGCCCGGAGGCGACGAGCACAAGATGCTGATGGGAGCTCCCTACGAACCGAAGATCTACAAGGCAGTGGCGGGCGTGACCGAGGTTTTGAACGTTGTCCTGACAAAAGGCGGGTGCGGCTACCTGCACGCGGTCATCCAGATCAGGAAGAGCACGCAGGGGGACGCGAAGAACGCAATCATGGCGGCATTCGCAGCTCATACATCCCTCAAGCATGTTGTGGTGGTGGATGAAGACATCGACCCCTGCAACCCCAACGAGGTCGAATATGCCATCGCGACCCGGGTCAGCGGTGACCGCGATGTAATGGTAATCACCGGTGTGCGGGGCTCGTCACTCGACCCCTGCCAGCTCGAGGATGGCACGAATGTCAAGATCGGCGTCGATGCAACGATGGTGCTCGGGCGCGAGGCGGATTTCACCCGCGCCACGTGGTGACCTGATGCATCTCGACAAAGACGACGAACGGATCCTTGCCGGCGAGCAGGGCGAGACGAAGCAGAAGATGCTCGAACTCCTTGTTGCGCTCGGGAAGGTCTTTGGGGCCGAACGGCTCGTCCCGATAAAGAGCGCACAGGTGAGCGGTGCGTCCTACAAGACAATCGGGGAGTACGGCCTCCAGTGGCTCAACACGCTCGATGCAAAGGCGGTTGTCCCTGCCGTTCTGAACCCCATCGGCATGCCCCGCGACCGGTGGGATGAGATGGGCGTGAGCAGGGGCTTTGCAGAGAAGCAGATGGCCGTGGTTGCCGCGTATGCAAGGCTCGGGATAGCTCTTGAATGCACCTGCGCGCCGTATTACCTCCGCGAGACCTCGTATGGCGATCATCTCGCATGGTCGGAGTCTTCGGCCGTCAGCTACGCCAACTCGGTCATCGGTGCCCGGACGAACCGTGAGGGCGGACCCGGCGCCCTTGCCGCGGCGCTCATCGGCAAGACGCCCTGCTACGGGTTCCACCTTGCGGAGAACCGGAAGCCCCAGGTGGTCATTGCGGTGAAAGCCGGCACCGCGGACTGGACTACCGCGGACTACGGGGCGCTCGGCTACCATGCGGGGAAACTGGTGGGCAACCGGATCCCGTACTTCACCGGCATCCGCCCGGAGCGTGACCAGCTCAAGGCACTCGGGGCGGCGATGGCAGCGACGGGAGCCGTTGCGCTCTATCACGTTGAAGGGTTTACGCCCGAAGCGCAGAAGAACCGGTATGATGTTGCCGGGCTTGAGGCGATCCCGGTCGAAGGCGAAGATGTCCGCCGGCTCTTTGAGAACGTGGATGTCGAGGCAGTTGCTCTCGGATGCCCGCACTGCTCTCCTGAAGAGCTTGTGAATATCGCCCGGCTGCTGGACGGAAGGGTTGTCAGAAAACCGCTCTACGTCTTTGCGTCGCAGGGAGTCATCGATGCCAACCAGGACACCGTGAACGACATCGAAAAGTGCGGCGCCCGGGTCTTTGCCGACACCTGCATGGTAGTCTGCCCGGTCATGGAGGAGTATGCCGGCATCATGGTCAACAGCGGCAAGGCGCTTGCCTACGTGCCGGACATGTGCGGGGCGGTTGCCCGGATCGGGACAACCGAAGATTGTCTTGATGTGGCAACGGAGTAACCGGGTGTGGCCGGCCACTCATTGACCACTCCCCCCGCAAGCATTAGATCCGGCCATTGAGCCGGATCGGTATTCCCTTACCGGTATTGAGCACGATCTCTACCGGGCCGTCCTGTTCTGGCGTGGTAACCCCCTGCACAATGATTTCCGATCCATCCAGACGGTACGTTGTTGCCATACCACTGACGGACTTCTCCCTTCCGGCCAATACCGTGTCATACCAACGGGTGACATTGACCGGGTCCCGTGTGGCGATCACGATCCGCTCTATACCGGCAGCATGGTTTGGGTGTACTGTCGCATTACCGCCGGGCACCCGGTAGACCCGCGGCGTATCGTCGCTGATGAGGAACGGCAGGGCACCGCTGTCTGCCGATACCGGGACACTGACCTGCCAGCGCACGTCAATGCCATCGGGCCTTGTCCGCGACATCGGGATCGGGCCGTCCAGTGCAAATCCCTGTCGCCCTGCATCCTGACGGCTTGTGGAAAGGTTGATTCCGGGATACCAGATCGCAAAGTCCCGCAGGCCGGCCCCCTCGCCAAGGTGGTGCATGAACCGCGCGTCCATCGCGTTCTCTCCCGTAATATCAGCCTCAAACGTCCCTGTACTGACCAGTGTTTTCATGCTCTCTTCCAGTGCAGGGTCAACCGCCGCGAAGATCTCCAGGTAACTCCCGTCCTCAAACGTGATGAGGGCATTCTGGGTAGAACCATCGCCGTGCGTCCCTCCTGGAACAACCGTGAAGCCGGAATCGGCGTAGCGCCCCATGGCAGAAGACAGGTTATCGACAACGATCACAGCATGATCGATCCGCCAGGCAGGCGCCGGCACCGGAGTGGAATCCTGTTCAGCGGGCGGCGGTGTGGAAAATTCCATGCACCCGCATATTCCTGCAGCTCCTGCGAGAAGCATGCACAGGATAAGGAGAGCAGGGACGGGGGCCGGGAAGGCAGTATGGGCAGGCATAATATCAAAACGGTCTATCTGGTCCGGTAAAGGCGATCACTCCGGGTAAAGGAGGTGCCGGGCGGTTCAGGATGCCCGGCCCGCAGGCAGCGGTCTTCTAAAAAACCCGCCGGATGGAACCGGTTGCTTACCGCACTCCCGCGAGCAGCACCTTCTCGAGTTCCTCCAGCACCTGCGTCTTTGGTGCTTTGTCCAGGTCCAGGAATTTCCCGATGTCAATGATGCGCTCCATATCCTCCTTTCCCATCCGGCCAAACGGGATCTTCTCCCAGAGCGCATTATCAAAGCTGACCCATGCCTCACCTAAAAGCCGTTCCAGCATGCGGATATCCGCATCCGTAAATGTTTTCCAGTCGGCCCCAAGGCTTTCCCGTATCTTTTCAGTTGCCTTCTCCACGCCCTTCTCCTTGTGGAGCTGGTACATCCTCCTCCCGATATCGGTCTTCGTGATATCCGGCATCGTTTTTTTCCTCCAGTTTCTATAGTGAGGTATCAGTCCCTTTGGTAAGGAAATACTTTGTGGCGGTTATCCCCCCCGATCCCCCCCATAGAGGAATGGATTTTTTCTGGCAGGAAACTATATCTG
>CAZMCL010000253.1:0-3219 GCA_964564375.1 uncultured Methanoregula sp.
CAGTTATGCAACCGGGCGGCCCCGTTTGCCACCAGTGACGGCGAGCCGTTTTTGGAAATTCACCATATCGTCCCGCTTGCAGAGGGCGGGCCGGATACGATTGAAAATGTTGCCGCACTCTGCCCCAACTGTCACCGTAAGATGCATTATCTCAATATGCCGGCAGATGTGGCACGTCTCAGGAACAGTGCTGCAAGAAAGATTTGAAAACCAGACGCCGGGGCTGGCCCATGCTGGCGGTGGGGCGATAAGCCCCGTCTGAATCACCAGGTCCCTCTTTTCCCTCCGGCACGGCGCAGAGCTGCAGCTGGCCGTTTACAAGAATGATTATCAGCTGTCAGCCTATAGTGGATAAAAAAAGGAGATCGGATGCCATGGGGAACTACAACAACGTCAGGGCAACAAAGCCGGAAGGGATCGGGCGGAAGCGGGCATTCCTTGTCGGGGGCCGAGAGCCAGACCAACCCGGTGCCGCTGCTCGTGCATACGGAAGCCTTCAATGTCGGCTCTACCGATGCCCGGGTCGTGACGGTGTCGGCAACCTTCTGGTACGAGAACCGGCAGGTCTGCTGGAACACCATCTATCTCGGGACCCTCAAAGCCGGCAGCCATGTTGCCCGGGACTCCATGGTCACCTGCACGCTGCCATCCCCGTTCACCATCGTGGACCTCAGCGTCGGGTTCACAAACCTTGTCGTGACGCCGTAAAAATCGTGACCGGGGGGTCCGCGGGCCGGTCCAGTTAATAAAGGTACCCAATGCTCAAATGCTTATACCCGGGCAGCCAATAGAAAAGAACACTGTTCCCTAATAAGACAGTACGAGTGAACAAAATGTTTGGATCATCAAATTATAGTGGAAACCGCGGTCCCCGCGATATGGGTCCCCGTGAAATGACAAAAGTAGTCTGTGCAGACTGCGGAAAAGAATGCGAAGTACCGTTCAAGCCAACCGAGGGAAGACCCGTTTATTGCCGGGACTGCCTGCCGAAACACCGGAAGCCCCGCTTCTGAAAAATTTCGCAAACGCTTCATCATTTTTCTTTTTTTAGCCCGTAAAACAAAATCACCATCTTCCGGCAACAGCCCGGGATTTTAAAAAAAATTCAGGTGAACTTGTCTTTGACACCATTCAGCTGATCGACAAAATCGATGGTGACACAGATAGAAACGACAAGCCCGGTTTTTACACATTCCGGGATTTTTCAGGTGGCCGGCTTCCGGACTATGCCTTCCCGCTGTCGTACCCGCACCGCTTGCAGCGATAGGTCCCGTCAGGCCTCTGTACAATATTGGGGTCCTGGCACCGGTCACAGATCGCGCGGTCCTTCTTCACCCGCAACTTCTGCGGTTCTTTTTCTATTGGATCTTCCATAGGGATTGATTGGAGGGAGGATGCGATAAAGATATACGGTGATGGCCGGCACCCGCAGCCTTATGCACCCACCCGATAAACCAATAATCAATAAATGCCACCCGACTCCGAACCACCACAACCAGCAACGCCGGATACGCCGGGCGAACCCGAATATCTCTCCGAAACCTGGCTCGACCTCGACTGGTCCCCGTGGGTGCCTTTCGATGCCCCGCGGGAGTTTTTTTATATCCCAAAAGAGCCCGGGGTCTACCGTATCCGGCAGGCAGGCACAGATTTCCTGATGTACATCGGTGAAACCGGGCAGTCCCTGCACAAGAAACTCGCCGAGTTCCGGCAGACCCTGCGGCGGGGGGACCTGATGCCGTGGAGCGACCCCCATGAGGCTGCCCCCTGCCTGTGGGCCCACTGGGTAGAATTGGCACGTACCAGTACAAACGAGGAGCCCCAGGAACAATTGCCGGAGAATGGTGAAGCACCGGACCAGGCAGAACCCATTATGTTTGAATTCTCCGCAGCCCCGCTGGACGCATCGCCGGCCGGCCGCAAGGGGATGACATATTTCCTGCTCTACCAATACCGCCAGGAACGAGACGAATCCCCGCTCTGCAACTTCGGGCGGTTCCACCCGCGGTACCGCAGGTCATCGAGCCGGGCCGAAGGGAGACGGGGGGCCAGACTTGAGGAAGAACACAAGGACAACCCGGCAGGATTTCCCAGCATCCCGCCGCTTGCAGTGAAAGGAGAATGCGGCAGCAGCGACTGGATGGGTCTTGAGTGGAGCACAAAAACCGCTCTTACAGCAGAGAACAATCATGATGTTGCACCGGGAGCCGGGCTCTTCCTCATCACCGATGCCGTATCGCAGGAGATCCTGTACATCGGCCAGTCAGCCGATCTCAGAAAGCGCATCCCGGACTTTGTCCGGAAGGACTGGGAAGGACGCGAAGTGCAGTTCTCGTACCAGGTTGTTGGCAAGTCCGTCCTCCCCCACAACCTCAAGGAGCTCGAATGCGACCTTATCGGGAATTATTACGAGCAGAACCGGAAAACGCCGGTGTTCCGGTTCCGTAATACCCGGTAAATTTTTTTCATCCCGCAGGGAAATTTCATCCTTTATTTCATCTAACGGAAAGAACCGATCCTGCGACAGGTTTACGGCGCAACATTTCGAGCGTGTTAAATAGTAGCATGCTAAACTTTAACAAGGTACTATGTTCGGATTACCAGACATTACAATTGCCGCCGTAGGGGGCGTTGTGATCATTGTTATCATTGCGCTGCTGTACTGGGGCATTACATTCCGGGGGCATGACTAAATGGCAGGCATTGGCACCATTGTCATCGTCACCATCTACTTCCTTGCCATGATAGGCATCGGGGCGTGGGCATCGAAGAAGATCAAGAACACCGCAGATTACCTGGTCGCGGGCCGGTCGCTCGATTTCTGGGTCTTTGTCCTCCTCATGATCGGGTCGGTCGCCTCGGGCATGTCGCTCCTGGGTGTCTCCGGCCTTGGGTTCAAGCTCGGCTGGCCTACCATCTGGGAGCAGATCTTTGTCCCGCTCTCAATTGGTTTCTGCATTATCTTCTTTGGCGTCAAGCTCCACACGATTGCACGGACCTCCGGGTACATGACCGTACAGGACTACCTCGCCCACCGCTATGAGAGCCCGGTTGCGCTCCGCACCCTGTCAGCGGTTGCCGGTATCATCGTCTCGCTGATCTACCTTGTCGGGCAGTACACCGCAATAGCCATTGTCCTCATCGCCATCTTCGACATACCGCTCTGGCTCGCGCTCGTCATCGCCACGCTGGTTGTCACGGCCTACACCACCATCGGCG
>CAZMCL010000254.1:0-3218 GCA_964564375.1 uncultured Methanoregula sp.
GCCACGCTCTGACTATCCGCAATAACCGTGGAATGCGGGACAGGAAAGACTCCAGCATACGAGGCACGGGTTCCACGGGCGGATACCAATGCCCACAATTCCCGGGTTAACAAAGCGGCAGTCGCAGGCCGGGTCGTTATAAAAAAAAAGGTGAGCAGCAGGGAACTAAGAGTTCGGCCGTGACAATCACATACCCGGGGGTTATACCCGTCCCCTTCTCTTGTATGACTGAATACGTTCTGCCACATTTTCTCTCAGGTTTTCGTAAAAAATGGCATAATCATACATGTGGTAAACACCCTTGGGGAACGTAACACTTGTTACAGGCAATTCTTCCGGATTCGAGACATCAGTAATCACCAGTGCATTTTTGACGACCCGGGCTGCTGCAAAATTTTTATACCGGGCAGGATGTTCAGGATCTTCATGTTTGAAGAATGCGGCTCCGGTATTGGCAGAGGCAGGTGCAAAATCAGTATCGGTCCTCCAGGTCAGCGGGTTTACCACATAGGTTCCGGGGAGCACCGTCGGTGCCTGGGATTCCTTTCCTTCTTCGGCAGATATGGTATTATAGGTGATAAAACAGCCCGTATCTGTCGCATTCGTACAGAACTTCATTAACGGGTTACCATCCAGGTCTGATTGCGTGATGGAATACCCGATAACATACGCTGCCACAAGTCTTTCCAGAGATTTGAGATTACCGGTCAGGAGTTCTCCGGCTTTTGATAATTCAACAACCCGGACCGAACCCTGGCTGTGGGCTGCTAAAATGATCGGTCTTTGGCCTTTATTGAAATTTTTCATGAAATAATCAAACGCATTGATGAGATCCTGTTGTCCCAGATTAAAGATGGGTCTTGCATCGGTCAGCATCAACGGGTTGATTTTTACATTATTCTGCCGGTAACAGGGTGCAAAAATATTTGCCTGTCCGTCAAAAATGCTCGCCTGCTCAACAAGAGTCCACGTTGCTTTCTCCCGTAAACCAGAATCGCTGATATTCATCAGGTATGTGCTCTCATCGGAGAGAATGGTGGGATATACCCAGAATACATCAACCGGCTGTCTTTCACGGGTAAAATGAGCTGGCATGGTCAGCCAGCTGGCCGGAGAAGAATAATCCGGAGCTTCGGGAACATCGGTATCAGGATTAAAAGGGGGGAGCGATACGGGAACTCCCAACTCCTTTCCCCGTAAACGTTCCAGGGTTACTGCATCATTCCTTGTTCTGTATGGCAGTGACAATGTAATCACTCGCCCGTATCTTTCGTCCTGTTCAGGTATGCATCGATCCTGTCTGCTACATTCTGCTCCAGGTTCCTGTACCAGAATGCATAATCGAAGCGGTGGTATACCCCTTCAGAATACGGTCCGATGTCAAGATCCTCTCCTTCCGGTATGGTTGTTGTAAGTGCCCCGGTTGTTACGTTGATCTGTGCATCACAATACCGGGGCTCTTCACGGAGAAATTCACCCGTGGAATCGTCATAAAACCGTGCACCCAGGTTTTTTGAGGCCGGTGCAATTGTCTCATCGGTCTTCCAGTTGAGCGGATTGATACAGTGTGCTTTGGCCATCAGCATGGGACCGCCATCGGATGTCACCGACTGGGTATTATAGGTGATCACAACTCCCAGATCATCGGATGATTGTGCGGCGGTAAGTCCTGCTTTCGCCAGATCTTCATCTGTTACAGTATATCCGATCAGGTACGCAGCAACCATGCGATCACGAAGGTCTTTATCATCTCCGAACCGGTTTTTAATAAGTTCAATAAGGGCCATGGTCCCCTGGCTATGGCCTGCAATAATAAATGGACGGCCTTCATTGAGATTTTCAATATAATATTCAAAAGCGTCTTCTACATCCGCTGCACCCTGTTTAAACTCCGCTGTATCGGTTGCAAGCATATCCGGGCCCGCAGTAACCGCAGTTGACATCTGCCGGTAATACGGGGCAAATACATTGGCGTGTGATGCATAGACACTTGCCTGTGCATCAAAAATTCCCTGGGCCAATGCCCGTTCCCCGTTATCAGTTATGTCCATGGAACCGCTTGCATGGTTGCTGACAGTCGGATATACATAAAAGACATCCACCGCTTTTTCCCGTGAAGGTAATGAGAGCCAGTAATACGGATCCTGATAATCAATCGTTTTATTGGAGCCTGCAACCACCGTTGCCGGTGTTTTATTGGTCTGGAGGGATGTTCCATCCGGAGTGCCAGTGATTATCAGGACAATGCATGCACCAAGTACTACCAGGAGGCAGAATACGAGAATCATCTTCGGTTTCAACTTGTCTTTACCAATATCTGGATTTATTGCGGCGTTACCCATCACAACCATTAGTCTTACCCATTACAGCCATTAATTTTTTGGATACTGGATGCGATACTCTGGTTTTTCCTCTTGAAAGAGGGAATGATGGCACAATAACCGGGATAACCTGATCTTCAGGTTCCCTGTCCGGAAACAACACCAGCCACCGCTGGATGGAATGCTCATATTTTTTGAAGATACCAGAATAACATTGAAAAAAGATCCTGAAAAAAATTAAAAAAATTACTTCTTGCCGCCCTTTGCATGGGCTGCACCTTTCTTGTCGTCGGCTTTTGCAGGTGCTGCATCCTTGCCCTTTGAGTGGATTACACCGCCGCCCTTGACTGCCTCTGCTCCCTTTGCGGGCTCAGCTGCTGCTTCTTCGGCAACAACCGGTGCTGCAACAACCTTCTCACCGACAAGTTTCGGGGCCGAAACAACCCTGCCGCTGACCTTGATCTCGCTCACTTTCAGGTGGGAGGGGGTCGGGAGCTTGTGCCCGCTGTGGCGGAGCGCGTCCTTGATCTTCTCGAGGTACTGGGGAGTGGAGTAGACGGTCAGGAGTTTCTGGCCTGCTTCCATCCGTGCAGCCGTGCCGACTGCCTTGCCGAACGCGAGGCGCATACCTTCCGAGACACGGTCGGCACCGGCACCAGTTGCCTGCTTGTTCTCGCGAAGCACATGGTGGGGGAAGACGCGGACCTTGAAGTGGAAGTTGGACCTGCCGACTTCCTTCATTAACCGGCGGTTGGCGGTAATGCGGGCTGCCTCGAGGGCGCTGTGCCGGATCTGGCAGGTCTCTTCAACGATAAGATCGACCTCGGTCGGGAATTCCTGTGAGAGGTTGCCCATCTCGTACTGTACAATCTTGCTCCCGGGAACGCCGCCCATATA
>CAZMCL010000255.1:0-3204 GCA_964564375.1 uncultured Methanoregula sp.
ATGGGCACGGGAGGAAATTCAGGCGCTTCGGGACCGGCTCCGCCCGCAAAAATTTTGCCGGAAGATCGGCGAGCGGCGGCAATATTCCGCAGACCTGGCCGAGCGGCTGGAACGCGCCTGCGTAACCCGGATCGAGCGGGAACGTCTCCTCCTCGCGGGGATGAAGGCCGCCCTTGTGGGCAGGAGTCCGGCAGCGGTCCTTGCGCGGGGTTACTGCATTGCAGAGAAGGATGGGGAACTGGTGAAAGGTACCGGTAGCCTTGAAAAAGACGACCGGCTGAAAATCCGGTTTTACGATGGCAACAGCCAGGTTATCGTGGAGCGTGTGGACCATGACAGAAACATATGAGACAAAAGTTGAACGGTTAAAAGAGATCATTGCAAAGATCGAAGACGGGAGCACGAGCCTTAACGAGAGCATGAAACTCTACGAGCAGGGTGCCGTGCTGGTAAAGCAGTGCGAGACCATGCTTGCAGAGGCCGAGCTCAAGATAACCACACTCAGTCGGGACGCATAGCGATCAGGGTCACGGTCATCGCTTTTCCCAGAACAAGATTATCGATAAGATTCCGTTGAATTGTCAGCGCCACCGTATCGGACAGGATACCGATGGTGCGCCCGCAGACGAACGTGCTCTTCCTCCAGACCATATCTGTCGGGTGGTTCAGCATCATCTGCGACGACCCGCGTGACCGTACCTCTGCAACAATGCCACCGCACTCGAGCCGGGTCACAAGAACTGTTTTGTCGTGCGCGAGCACCTGACGGAACGCATGCGAGAGCCCGGCACAGCCCTTGTCCGCGGCGATCCCGATAATGCAGTTACCATTTGCCGTCAGGTGGTCCTCAGAAGTCACTTCAAATGTTGTCGGGTGGGTGCCAAGGACCAGCGGGTGGCCCCGGCACCGAATCTTTTCCTGCGCCTCCATGCTTTATCATGTGAGGGTTGCCATTCATATTCAATGTTTATCACCGCCAACTGCCCCGAATGCAAAGACGAGACCGAGCATGAAGTGGTTGCCGAATCACGCGACGTGCTTATCCGTTGCACAACCTGCGGTCACCACCAGCGGATCCCAAAAGAGCGCGAGCCACAAGCCCTGATGATCAAGGCTATCGTCTCCCGCGAAGGAGCATCCCGGGTTTGCGGGATCGAACTTGCAAACGAAGACGAATGCAGTGTCGGAGACCACCTTGTTGCCGAATGCGGGGATGATGCATTCGGTGTCGAAATAACTTCTGTCGAATGCGGAGACAAACGGGTTCAGCGCGCAAAAGCTGCCGATATCACCGCCCTATGGACCCGGGCTATTGAACAGGTGGTTGTCAAAATCTCGATCCACGACGGGAGAAAGACCATCCCGGTATACATGGAATGCGACGGCGAGCAGGAATTCGTGGTCAACGAGATGTATGTAGTCTCGGGAAAACGGTTCAGGATCTCCCACCTCAAGCTCCGGGACGGTCCGCTGATGCGAAAGGAAGGGTGGAAGGCAATCGCTCACCGGATCAAGCGAATCTACGGCACGCGTTTATAGATATTTTTTTAGCGCAGCCTCAAGCTGTTCTGCCTGGACGACCCCTTCAAACCTCTCAACGGTTTTTCCATCATTCAGGACCAGGATTGTCGGGGTTGCCTTCAGCTGGAATTCACTGATATACTGCCGGTTTTTCATCGCATCGATCTCTTCGATAGGGATCTGTAATGATTTGATGACCCCGGCATTGATCGGTTCCTGTTCCATGCAGCCCATACAACCCGGCTGGAAAAAACAAAGTACACGCAGTGTCATGAAAGGGAATGAACTGCGAATTTTAAAAAGGATATGGATGACCGATCAGGTGCTGCCAAACTGGACAACACGGATATCGGCGCGGGGATAATTCCCATCAACCACGATACCACCAGTGGTTTTCCGGGTAATCTCTCCCAGACGAAGATATGTATTCGGGGTAGAATTTATCGTCGGATTCAGCTCGGTAAAACCATATACCGTCATACCCAGCACATCCCCGATGCTGACATTTGCAAGATCTATGCCAGAATCATTTAAATCTTCAACAGCATTGAATTTTTCAAGCTCCGTTGTCGGAGCGATGATGAGGGTTTTTTGTTCGTTTGTTCTCATACCAACGATGGCAGAACTTATCGTATCGAATTCATTTGCGGTAATACCAAAAACCGCCACTTCCCCGGTTGTCGGTATGTAGGCATTAACCGGAAAATAATCGATATTTAACGTCTGGTTTGCGACAAGGGTTATTGTTTCTGCTCCGAGAACTGCCCTCCCCTCACCGATTGCTTTTGTGTAGACTTCCTGTTCTGAGGTAATAACCGGATTTCCGGCGGCGTCATATAAGGTAAATGCAACTTCGACTACCTGACCGGATTTGACCGAGCTGAACATCGAGAGCCAGCTGTATCCCATGCCGGAAACAATCATCAACACGACGAAAAGAACACAGGCTCCCACAACAAGAACCTTCTTCCACCGGGCAACCTTTGCTTCTTTTCTCTTCTTTTCACCCATTTTTTACATTCCTCCTTATTACATCGGAATCCCGGTGTCATAAACTATTCCGAATTGTGAGCGTGTATGAGCAAATATTATTAATAATAATGAGTAACGTAAGGTTAACCCTGACATACATGAGCAGGGAATCCAGCAACGGAGGGAATACCATGGTATGGAGACGCTATCCATTCGAATCGATGTGGCGCGAGATGGAGGAGATGCGTGCGGAACTGGACCACCTGTTCCAAAAGAACGCTGCCGGTAACCAGCTCCTCCTGCCCGGAGGAATCGGCGACCGGATGATCCCGGTAATCCGCGGGGAGTTCCGGGTTGATGTCCGGGAGCACGAGGACGAGGTGATTGTTGTTGCCGATCTCCCGGGAGTTGAGAAGGAAACGGTCAGCCTGAACCTGATCAATCCCCGGGCTCTTGAGATCTCCTGCGAGCGGAACCGAAAGACCGAAGAGAAAGCGGAAGGATACTATGTCCGCGAACGGGTCTTGGGTTCCATGCGCAGGATCGTTGCGCTGCCTGCAGATGTCACTGAGGAAAATTCCAGGGCCAGTTTCAAAAACGGGGTCCTGGAAGTTACCTTGATAAAAGCAAAAGGCTCCCCGAGGACGCGCATTCAGATCGAGTGACCTCATCAGTCTCTTTTTTTACCGATGTCTTTTAGTGTCCGGGGCG
>CAZMCL010000256.1:0-3191 GCA_964564375.1 uncultured Methanoregula sp.
CTGATGGTCAAGAACGCGACCGCCGCGCTCACCCATCTCTGATCTCTTTTTATGCAGATCCTGGTACTGGACACAATCCACGGCGGAATGGAGATCGGCAGTGCTTACCGGGATGCCGGGCATGCCGTTGATGTCGTTGATGTTTACCATGGTACGACGCCGGATCTTTTAATCTCCGCAAAAACACAAAATTACGATCTCATTGTTGCCCCCGTGCATCTTGACCCGAACCATCCTCTGCAGGTACAACGGCGCACGCCAATAATTTCTCACCATGAAGCAGTCCGGCAACTCCTTGCCGACAACCTCCCTCATCCCCTGGTGGAGATTACCGGTGCACGGGGCAAGACCACCACCGCCCATGCTCTTGCACATCTCTTTTTGGGTAAAGGCGTCCTGCACACGTCCACCGGGACCTATTCCTACCCGACAAAAACCCTGCTCTGGAAGAAAAGTATCACTCCTGCGTCCCTCCTTCCGGCGGTTAAGTATGCCAACCAGATGCCGGGCTGGTTGATTGCGGAGGAGTCCCTTGGCGTTACCGGCGCCGGTGACCTTGCTATCATCACTTCTTCGGAGGATTACACGTTTGCCGGAGGACAGAAATGCGCGGTAAAAACCAAGATCTTATCGGCAGCACATGCCAAGCGCGTCCTTGTTGCTGACAGAGTTTTCTGCAATTACGAGAACGTCATCAATATCGAAGATGTTGCCCGCTGTGAAGGAATGGTCTGTACTGTCGAAGTGGAGGGGATGAAATTCATCCTGAAAAACCCCTTATTCCTCCTCCCGCCCTACCGCATGCCCCTCATGCTCGCCGCCGCCGCCGCGATGCTCCTGCACGTGAACCCGACGCCACTCAACCACTTTGCCGCACTTCCCGGCCGGATGTCGATCAGCCATGAAAAAGACTTAATCATCGTTGATAATTCCAATAGTGGTACAAACATGGCAACAACCCTGTGCGCTTCCCGGTATGCCCGCCACTGTGCCGGGGTCACTGACCTGACGCTCGTGATCGGGCAGGTGGAAGGGGATGGTGCGGTATGCGAGGGTTTTTCCCCCGACCAGATTGCCTGTGCCATCGGGAAGATCCTGCCCCGGCACGTGATCTGGGTCGGGAGGCTTCCCGAGCCCGGGTCCGATGCCCACCGTGCCGTCCATGACCGGATCGATATGGTCTGCACAACCCTTGAAGAAGGCTGTGATGCCGCAAAACAAAAAACAGAAAAAGGTTCTATTGTCCTTGCGGTAAAAACCTGGAGATAACAAAAATGAAATTCATGCACCCCCGACCCAGTTCCATTGTTGCAGCATTGTATACCGCCCGGGACCTCAGGGTCGATGTCGCAATCCTGCACGGCCCGTCCGGCTGCTCGTTCAAACACGCCCGTCTTCTTGAGGAAGACGGGATGCGGGTCCTGACCACATCCCTTGCAGACAATGAGTTCATCTTCGGAGGACAGTCTCCGCTTGAGACCGTGCTCCGGTATGCTGAAGATAATTTCAGCCCGAAGAGGATGGCAGTCATCGGCACATGTGTCTCGATGATCATCGGCGAGGACCTCCAGGCCGCGATCGACGGAGCCGGGATAACAACCCCGGTTATCGCAGTCGATATCCATGCAGGGTTCACCGAGAATATCGCCGGTGTGATGCTGACCCTGGAAGCCGCAGAGGCTGCCGGGTGGATCACTCCTGAAGAACTTGGCCGCCAGCGGTTCCTGATGGACAAGGCAAACGAGGTGGAGCGGTTGAGGGGCGCCGCGTACAAGGCCTACATTGAACCCTCCCGCGGGGATCTCAAGCACGTTGTTGCACAACATCTCATTGAGCTGGCAAAAAGCGGGAAAAAGGGTGTTGCAATCCTGAATGCGAAAAAAGAGACCGCGTACATGTTCGTAGATGAACTGATTGCACTCCATGACCGGTGCCCCGGTGCCGATATAACCTACATCGTTAACCTCGACCAGCGCGGACTGCCCAAGACCCGTAACGATGCAAAGATCATTCTTGACGAACTTATCGCTCGCGGAATCCAGCCCCGGATTCTTGGCGCGCTCGACGAGTATGGGGCGAACGGGGAAGCGCTGGGAAAGGAGCTGCAAACGATCGCGCCGGCTTTTGCCCTGATAGCCGGTGTCCCGCATGCGATTCCTTCGGAGTTCACGAGCGGGATTGAGTGCTTCTCTGTAACGAACGGGCCACGGCAGGTAGAACCCCTCCGGGAGATCGGCCACCAGCACGTCATCGTGGAAGTCGACCTCCACCCCAAGACCCTTGGTGTGCGTCACATCGTGGAGAGCGAATTCGGGGCTGTGCTCCGGAGCATCCCATGAAGCAGGTCCTGATCACCGGTGACCGCTCGGGAAGCGGCAAGACCAGCATCACGCTCGCCCTTGCAGCGCTCCTCTCAAAAAACAACCGTGTCCAGACCTTCAAGGTGGGAATGGACTATATCGATCCCTCCTATCTTTCCGCCGTATCCGGCCGGCCGTGCAGGAACCTCGACAGTTTCACCCTGTCTGAAGAACAGATACGGGCCATCTATTCGTACGGGTGTCGGGAAGCCGACATTGCGCTGGTCGAAGGGGTGCGTGGACTCTATGAAGGTGCTGAAGCACTCGACGATACCGGGAGCACGGCAGCGATTGCAAAGACCCTTGACCTCCCGGTCATCCTTGTCGTCTCCGCGCAGAGCATCACCCGGAGCGCGGCAGCCATTGTCAAAGGGTTCCAGTCCTTTGATAAGGACATCCGGATCGCCGGGGTCATCCTGAACAACATCAAGGGCGGGTCCCACCGGGCGAAGGCGCAGACGGCTATCGAGCATTACTGCGGCATTCCGGTCATCGGGGCCATCCCCCGCATGGAGGAGATGCAGCTTGCCATGCGCCACCTTGGCCTCGTGCCCTACCGGGAAGGGTCCGGCAGGGGAGATTTCGATGCCCGGATCGCGGTCATTACGGAAATGATCGGGAAATACGTGGACCTCGATGCGCTCGGGTCCCTCATGACGGACGCCCCACCTGCCAGTCCCCAAAAAACCCTGTTTGATCTGTCGGCAGAACGGGATGTCAGGATTGGGGTTGCGCTCGATGAAGCGTTCAACTTCTACTATGCCGACCTTTTCGACATCCTGCACGCTTCCGGAGCAGAATATATCCCGTTCAGCCCGGTACACGATGCCC
>CAZMCL010000257.1:0-3173 GCA_964564375.1 uncultured Methanoregula sp.
GCCACTAACGGTCATTAAACTCCCGATGCCGTCACCGGTCGAGGGGAATGGCGGGCGGTACCCGGCCAGTTACACAAACTTCTATATCGGCAATACCGTCGTCATCGTTCCGGTCTTTAACGACTCCCATGACGAAGAAGCGATCCGGATCCTCAAAGGACTCTTCCCGAAGCGGAAGGTTGTCGGGATCAATGCCCGGGCAATGGTCGAAGGGTATGGCACCTTCCACTGCGCCACCCAGCAGCAACCCCGGAAATAATTCCTGCCGGGTTGGGTTCACGCGGAGGGCATGGAGAAAGAGGAGTCGGCGGGCACGATTCCGGGCATCACGCCACCGGTGACGATTGAGGTGACTGTCTCGAACCTGCCCATGCCGTAATCGCATTTACCGGTACCTCCCCGTAAGCATGCCGGAGTGAGTACGAGACACAGTTTTTTTAAAAAAGACCGGCAATAGGTATTACTGCATCGCGCTTTCCCGTTTCGTGATAAATTCCCGATTTTAACGGATACAAAAAAAGGCTGACATTATGGACACCCGACCTGCCGACTACATCCACCACCGCATGGTGCGGTTCCTGACTGCGATCGATGAAACACGGGAACACTTTCCCAAACTCTCCCCCTTCGGGAGATACCCGGCGTCTGCCCCGTATTACGAGAGGCACGGAATCATGCAAATTCTCGACTCGCTGGATATCGGCGGGGAAATGTATGAGGAGCTCATGCAGGAATTTCAATCTGTCGAGCAAAGACTCGGGCGTCTTGAAAAAGAACAGAACAAAGTATACCGGTGCCGGCTGCGCGAGGAACTGAGCGCCCGGCTCGATATCTACAGAGCAGCGGTCTGCCATGCCAGCCTCGTGAGCGTGAACCCCGACGACCACGACCTGTTCAGGCGCGACCTGATTGAGATCCTTGTTGCCGAGCTCGAAAAAGACCATGATCTGACGAGCGAGAAACACCTCATCCACACACTGGATGCCAACCTGCTCCCCGCAGGGATGAGCACGTCCAGCAGTATGCCGGACTGCCCCATGCAGGCAGAAGGATATGAACTCCTGGTACGGGACCGGGACAGGATCGAGAGCTGATATACCGGCGCTACCGCCGCTCATCCATCCATCCACCCGGCTCGTACATTCCCGCCATCACTGCGCACGGATCACGACAAGGGTAATATCATCAGACTGGGCTGCAGTGCCCGTGAATGCCCGGATCTCTTCGATCAACGCATCGGTTATATCCTGCACGGGGCGAGACCGGTGCCGGCTGACACAGTCAAGGAGCCGTTCCTCCCCAAATTCTTCCTCGCTCTCGTTGAATGCCTCCGTGACCCCGTCCGTATACAGGATGATAAGGTCCCCATGCCGGAGTTCAAGCAGGGCAGGGGCGATATTGACATCGGGAATAACTCCCAGCGCAATGCCATTTTCCCCGGTCATCCAGCTCCCTGGTTCACCATCGCGGAAGAGGAGCGGGGGGTTATGCCCGGCATTGACAGAGGAAAACGTCATGGCCCGGGGTTCGAGAACACCGTAGAAGACCGTGATGAACATGCTCGACCGGCCGTCCCCGTAGATAAGCCGGTTGGCGTTCCTGACAGCAATAGCAGGACCGGCTTCCGCTTCGCCGCAGCCATGCAGGATCGTCCGGGACAGGGCCATGAAGAGGGCGGCGCTGACCCCTTTTCCCGAGACATCGGCGATGACAAAGCCCCACCGGCCATTACCTGTGGGGATGAAATCATAGAGGTCCCCGCCGATCTCCATTGCGGGAATCGTCACGGCTGCCACTTCATACCCGGGAATGGCCGGAAGCGATTCGGGCAGGAAACTGTCCTGGATCTCCTTTGCGATCTCGAGCTCTTTGCTGTACCGTTCCTTCTCGGCCGTGGTCAGTTTGAGGTTCTCGATATTGGTCTTTAAGTCCACGGCCATCTGGTTGAAGGAGTCGGCCAGCGCCTCGAACTCGTCGCCGGAACGGATATCGAGCCGGAAGTCGAGATCCCCCTGCCCGATGATGGCAGTCCCTTCCCGCAGGGCATCAACCGGGCGCGTGATGAACCGGGCAAGATACCACGACAGGATGATCACGATGAGGAGGAGCAGGACGCAGAGCCCGGCAAAGATGTACAGGATGCGGTCCGTGTACCTGAGGATCTGCGCACTGGTCTTTGACATCGCGTCGGTGATGTGGCTCTCGGTTTGCCGGATGGGGGCCAAAACCTCGCTCACGGGGAGCGAGATCGCATAGCTCCAGCCCAGGGTCCTGACTGGTGCATACGCGATAATCGTCTCGACGCCATCGAACTTCACATGTCCCAGTCCTGTCATGCCACCGGTCATATTGTGGCCGACCGCAACGAGGTCTGGATCGGGGCTTGAGAAAACATTCTCCACCAGGGTGGGCTGGTCCCAGAGGGTGTCACCGGCCGAGAGGCCCGGGCGGCTGATGATGGTACCCCGGCTGTCCATCAGAATAGCATACCCGTTCCCGCCCAGTGTCAGGTTTGTGTACTCGTTGATCTGGTCGGTGGTGACATCGGATGCAACCACCCAGGTACCATACTTTGTCCTGATTCGCTGTGCACACGTGAGGATCAGGCCATGGCCCGACGCATCTACGTAAGGTTCAGTCCAGACCGGGCCTTCGGAGAGTATCGCTTCCGTATACCATAACCGGGTGCGGGGATCGAAGTCCGGATCAGTATCCCCTTCCCACGGGTACGACCGCATGATGCCGGATTCCGTGACAACGTACACAGCAGTCAGATCGCTGTCAGTGCGGTACACGGCAGCCAGCAGGTCGTCCATGCCGACAAGGGCACGGTACTCCGTATCCGTCTCCGTAACCGTTGCACCCGGGGCGAGCACGACAACCGTTCCCATCAGGGAATCCGGAGGCGGGCTCGTAACTGGATAGGACCGGATCTGCGACACGTACGCGGGATTGTCCTGGACCGAGAGGGCATGGGCGGCAAGGATATTGAGTTCCGCTTCCGAGGACCAGAAAATTTCATCGATCAGCTCGGCCTGACCCACGGCAACCCGGATCAGGTACTCTTCTGTTGCATTCCGGAGTGCCGCAGTGCTGTCGCGCACGGCTTCCTCTCCAAGTTGCGTACTGCTCACCTGAGCAGAACTCCCATCTCGCCAATGGTGTAAAATGCC
>CAZMCL010000258.1:0-3153 GCA_964564375.1 uncultured Methanoregula sp.
TATAACAAAATGTGAAGAAGATCGAGATGCCGATGATCGCCGCGATGACTCTTTTGAGATTGTATTTTATCAGGATTAACAAAAAGACCGTGAACACCAGCAGGATGCCGATGAAGATGAACGGGTTCTCGTACGATGACGGGTCCTCGAAAGCAGTGATGCCTGACGCCTGCACGGGCAGCGACAGTAAGAGTGCGCCCATCTCGACTGCAAGGAGCAGGAGGGGCATCGCAAGAAGGGGGATTAAGTTCTTTTTGTCCACGCGGGTATCTCCAATAATTCAGGTAGATTAATTAATTTGCTCTCATCATCTAAAAGCATGGAGCTCCGTGAATACTGGATAGATATTGTCCTCACCATTGTTATGGTCGTCTCGACCCTCGTCCTCATCCTCCGGTTCTGGCAGGACGCAACCATTGCTGTCGCCGCTGCCCTGATGATGCTCTCAATCGGGGGACTCTTCCTCTCCCTCCAGATCAAGATGCGCCACCTTGAACAGAGCGTGATCGCCCGCGAGCGGATGCTGCGCACGAACCTGGAGGAGATCTCTACCCGGATGGTGGACAAGTACGATATGGCGATATCGCATCTCGACGAGCTTGTTGCCGAGCTCTCGAAGCGTGCCTACAAATAACTAAAACCTCAGGAGTACGTTGCAATGGGCGTCGCAATACGGGATATTATCGTGGAGTACAAGACACCGGTGACATGGGAGGCGCTGCCGGGCATCGCGGCTATCGATGCAAACAATGCGCTCTACCAGTTCTTAACCATCATCCGGCAGCCGGACGGCACTCCCCTGATGGACAGCCGGGGCCGGGTCACGTCCCACCTCTCCGGCATCCTCTTCCGGATGGCCAGTTTCATGGAAAAGGGGATCAAGCCCGTTTTTGTCTTTGACGGGAAACCGACCGCCCTCAAGCAGGCAACCATTGACGAGCGCCGGAAACTCCGTGACACTGCGGGTGAGAAGTGGAAGGAAGCGGTTGAGCGGGGGGACGAAGCGGAGGCCTACAAGCAGGCCCGGTCCGCGACCCGGGTCGATACTGCCATCGTTGAGACCTCAAAAGAACTCCTCCGGCTCATGGGAATCCCGGTCGTGCAGGCGCCCGGTGAAGGGGAGGCACAGGCATCTTACATGGTGGCGAAGGGGGATGCCCGGTACGTGGTCTCGCAGGACTATGATACCCTTCTGTTCGGAGCGCCAACCCTTGTCCGCAACCTGACGGTCTCGGGAAAACGGAAGATCCGGGGCCGGCAGATCACCGTGAGCCCCGAACGGATCGTGCTTGCTGATACCCTTGCGGGCTTAAGCCTCACCCGCGAGCAGCTCATAGAGATCGGGATTCTCGTGGGCACGGATTTCAACCCGGGCGTTCAGGGAGTGGGCGCAAAAACAGGATTAAAGATCGTCTTAAAAGGCGAGTTTGCCGCAAAACTTAACGAGAAGCAGCCGGACTTTGACCCGGGCCCGGTGATGGAGTTCTTCCTCAATCCTCCCGTGACGGACGACTATATTCTCGAGGCGGGGCACCCCGATCCGGAAGGGATACGGAAGATGCTCTGCGACGGCTATGACTTCTCGGTCGAGAGGATTGACCGGGCCATGGAAGGGTTCACCGTCAAGGCCGGCCAGAAGACGCTGGAGAGCTGGTTTTAGAAATTTTTGCTCTGCAGAAAACATTTTTTTCAAGAGATGATGCCCCCCTCTTGCGCCACCAGTCCCCCGTTGGGGGACGGGGCGCATTACGATAGGACGAGGTCGGTTACAGGTAATGCGTCGCCATCGCAATTGGGGGTGCCTCAGCGGCGGGGCGAAGCCCCGAGAGCGTCAGAGTGTTCTTAATTGATTTCTACAGAGCAGAGATTTTTGCCCTGCAGAAAACATTTTTTTCAATTATTTCCCTTTTGCATTAAGTGGGTTATGAGGGTGACCCCCTCTCTCCCCCAGAGGGGGAGGCAGCCCAAGGGGTGCACCCCCTTGACCCCCATGAACGTTTTTCCCTGGATTTCCGGGGGAGCGCCCTCAGTTATCACAATCACCATTCGGGATGCTACAAACTTGCGGGGCAGAACACAAGCGGAGCGCCTCAAGAGCGTTAAAGTTTTGAAATGATATCTACAACGCAGATTTTTTACAAATCCTTTACTTTTTTTTAGAACTTCTCCGGGAAAACGATTGTGAACCGGGCTCCCTCACCATTCCCAACGGTCATCGTACCGCCCAGCTGGTGGACGAGCACCTTCACGAGCTGCATACCAAGGCTTTCCCTGCTGCGGGCTTCGAAATCCGAAGGAAGGCCGACACCATTATCCTGCACCACAAGGGAGAACGTATGGTCTTCTTTATGGCGCAGTTCAAGCATGAGTTTTCCTTCGGGACGGCTGGCAAACGCATGTTTTAAAGAGTTGGTCACCAGTTCATTGATGATGAGCCCGCAGGGGATAGCCATATCGAGATTGATACTGGCATCATCGACCTCAACGCTGACATCCACCCGGGTGGCGAGAGAATAGGAGTTCATCAGGTCAGCTACAAGGCTTTTGATATACTCTGAGGCATTGATGACCCCTAGGTTCTTCGACTGGTACAGTTTCTCGTGCACGAGCGCCATCGTCCTCACCCGCTGCTGGCACTCCCCAAGCTTATCGACAGCAACCGGATCGTCGATATAATTCGACTGCAGATCCAAGAACCCCGAGATCACCTGCATGTTGTTCTTGACCCGGTGGTGGACCTCCTTGATTATCACTTCCTTCTCCCGCAGGGATGTTTCCAGCCGGTCCGCGTACCGCTTCCGTTCGGTGATGTCCAGGTGGATACCAACCCATGACGTGATCTTACCGGCAGCATCGTAATGAGGCGCCCCCCGGCTCAGGACGATTAAAACTTTTTTGTTCGTATCAATGATCCGGTACTCATAATCCCAGAAGGAGCCGGTCTGGACGCACTGGCGCCAGTCTGCAATCGTCCGGTCGGCATCCTCGCCGGGCAGCAGGTGCATCCACCCATGCTTCCTGCACGCATCCATCGTGGTTCCCAGAACGGACAGGAATGATTCGGACAGGTAGGTGAAGGTCCCCTGCTCATCGCACGCCCACACCCCGAACGGGATCAGGTCGCCGATCATCCGGTAGCGCATCTCGCTCTCG
>CAZMCL010000259.1:0-3152 GCA_964564375.1 uncultured Methanoregula sp.
GTAGAGGGGATCTGTTGCGGCAACCGGCACACAGTCGGCCGGTGCGGCAGTCATGAGAGTGTCCCATGCCACGTCCCGGCCAGTATTCAGCTGCGTGGGGCACTGCGGGCGCTGGACGATGACGCACGCTTCCGGTTTATAGGTGCACAGCTCAATGGCCGCATCGAGCAGGGGTTTGTAGGGAATGATCCGGTTCACTTCGATCCCGCAGGACGCAGAGACAACCACGCGGGGCTGTGCGTCCTCAATCCGTGTTGCGAGTTCACGCGCGGCAAAGCCCCCGAAGACCACAGAGTGGACGGCACCAATCCGGGCGCACGCGAGCATGGCTATCACGGCTTCAGGGATCATTGGCATGTAGATGACTACCCGGTCGCCTTTTGTCACCCCGCGTTCCTGTAATCCGCCAGCGCACCGGCTCACAAGGTCGAGGAGCTCGCCATACGTGTATTTAATTACAGTTGCGGTGACCGGGCTGTCGTAAATCAGGGCAGTGGTATCTTTCTTCCCGTTCTGCACGTGGTAATCAAGTGCGTGATAACAGGAATTAAGAACCCCGCCCTCGAACCAGCGGTAGAATGGGGGATTATCCCGGTTCAGGACCCGGTCATATTTCCTGTACCACTGTACATGTTTTGCTGCGTTCCCCCAGAACTTCTCAGGGTTTGCAGACGCTTCTTGGTATGCCCGCTCGTACCCGCCAGTCATGCACCACATTCTCCCGTCGTATGTACATGAAGATGGGAGGCAGACATCTTATTTTTTTCTTAATAATGCACCAGGTAGGGAAGTGTCTGGTGCATGTGCGCCCGGGCATGTCCAAAATTGTGGTGCAGATAAAAACCTGATTGTGAGATGCCCCCTGTCCCGGGGCAGGATGCCCGCGTCGCGCTAATGTCCCTGTTGTGCCAAGAAGCAGCGGGCCAGTTCTTCAGCTTTCTGGTCGGTTGAGAAGATCAGGAGTCCGTCACCAGCCTGCAGGCGGATCGTTATATCCGGTAAGGTCGTGGTCACGTTGTCCCGGCGGAGACCAAAGTCGGTGATTCCATACCGGGTATCCAGATCAAGTTCTTCAATGGTTTTCCCCTCCACTATAGAACCCGGCTCCACGATAATGGTATGGATCCGGAGCGAGAAGAGCATTGTGTCCATATCAGAGATCACCGATCCTTTGGCATGATTTTTCGTGAATTTTGTATAGCCCCACTTCTGGAGTTTTTTCACAATCATGCCAATCTCTGGTTCCGGCAACTGATATTTTCGGAGTGCGCGGGTGAAGATCTCCTTTGCAGCTTCGTACTCCTCGGATACCACTTCATCGGCACCAAGGTCCAGCAGGTATTGTGCATTGCGGATATGCTGGGTCCGGGCAATGATATAGATCGACGGGGCCATCTTGCGTGCTGTGTGGACAATACGGGGAACCGCTTCCTGCGAGGAGACCACGACCACAAGTGTCCGGGCATGAAGGATCCCCGCATGTTCGAGCACCTCTTTCTGGACCGCATCGCCAAAGATGAAAAATTTGTGGCGTGCAGACTTTTCCCTCCGGATAATATCCGGTTTCAGCTCGATGACCGTATACGGAATGCCCGTGATCTCTGCTGCCCGTGCCACGCTCTTGCCCGTGATACCATAGCCGGCGATGACAATATGGTCTGAAAAATTATTGTCCGGTTCCTGGCTATCAGGATTGGTTTGTGCATCCCACATCGCATGTTTGGGTGTCACCCGGTAGAAGATATCGACTACACGTGGTGCAATATGCATAAAAAATGGCGTCAGTGCCATCGTGATGATCGCGGATGCAAGGAATAACTGGTAGACCAGTTCCGGGATGAACCCTGAGTCAAGGCCTGTCTTTGCCAGTACGAAGGAGAATTCTCCAACTTGGCAGAGGGCAAAACCGGAAATGATAGATATCCGTGCAGGCATGCCAAGCGCGGCTGATGCAAATGCGCCGGTCAGGATCTTGATGCCGATGATGAGCGAAACAATGAGCATTATCAGAAGGACAAACGAGGCATCGCCAAGGATGCTGTGCGTATTGAGCAGCATGCCGATGGAGAGGAAAAATACCCCGGCAAAGACGTCACGGAACGGGATGATGTGGCTGAGCGCATCGATATTGTAATCGGATTCACCGATAATCAGGCCGGCGATGAACGCACCAAGCGTGAATGTGAGTCCGGCCTGGTTTGTGAGCCAGGCAACAATGATACAGATCCCCGCAACCGTTATAAAGAAGAGTTCACGGCTTTTCTTGAGTGCGACCTGGTACAATAGCCTTGGGATGACCCACCGGGCAAGGATGATCATAATCATCAGGATGGCTGCTACTTTAGCAACGCCGACCGGAACAGCATATATCTCCGGCGCGTTGCTGCCCATGAAGATTGGGGTGATAATGATCATCGGGATGATTGCAAGGTCCTGAAAGATCAGGATCCCAAGGAGCGTCCTTCCCTGGAAGGAATCCACCTCGCGGCGCTCCTGCAGGATCTTCATGATGATTGCAGTACTGGAAAGCGATATGATGAAACCGAAAACAACCGACTCGCGGAACGGGACACCGAGGGCTTGGGCAACAAACGTGATGGCAATAATCGTGGTGGATAACTGGATGAGCCCGCCGATGATGACAATCCGCCACGATTTAAGGATTTTCTCAAATGAAAACTCAAGTCCGATGGTGAAGAGCAGGAGCATTATCCCGATCTCGCCAAACATTTCGATTGATTTCTGATCGGTAATGATACCCAGGCCATACGGCCCTGCAAGCATGCCGATGATAAGGAACGCAACGATGCTCGGGAGCCTGAATACCTGACCGATATACAGGAACAGGATCGAGATGACCGCAATTCCTGCAAGGGCAAGCATGATATCCATTATTGTCGGCCCCCTGTCATGTAGCAGGGTGGAACAACGACCGCAAATCCGGTTTTTTCCGGATACACAAGGATGCGTATCATGGGTTTGACTGCAGGGGAATTATGTTGTTCTTCATCATGAAGTTTTTTAACGACGTGCAAATATGCTCCTGCATCAGGTTGGTAAAAACAAAGAAGAGTGCCCCAGGCCTGATTTGAACAGGCGACAACCAGATCTTCAGTCTGGCGCTCTCCCAAACTGAGCTACTGAGGCACTCA
>CAZMCL010000260.1:0-3152 GCA_964564375.1 uncultured Methanoregula sp.
TGCGGGGATCAACGCAGTATGATGTGCGGTATCACCGGGACGCCCGGGACAGGAAAGTCGATGATCGGTGAGGAGCTTGCCCGCCGCGGGCATGCCGTTATCCACCAGGCCATGACTGTCAGCCCCTATGTTACCGGTGATGATGAGGAGCGGGACGTGCAGGTCATCGATGTTGATCGGTGGGCCGCGGAGTTCAAACCCGTTGACGGGTTTGTCGAAGGCCACATGGCCCACTACCTCCCCTGCGACAAGATCGTTGTTCTCCGTTGCCGCCCAAATGAGCTGAAGAAACGGCTCGCCCAGCGGAAGTACCGGGAATCGAAGATTAAAGAGAACGTGGAAGCAGAAGCCCTCGATGTCTGCCTGATCGAGACAGTTGAGGAGTTCGACCCCTTACAGATTTATGAGCTGGACACCACCGGCCACGATGCCGCGTACTGTGCCGACCGGATCGAGGAATTTTACCGGGGGGAGACCCCGGCGGACTTCGGCCACCTTGACTGGTCTGAATTCCTGGAGATCGGATCATGACGCTCGACCAGTACCGTTCCCACGTGAAAGTCTATTTCGACCCGCTCGTTGCTGTTGCGATAAAATGCCGGCTCACGCCCAACGTCCTCACCATTGCCGCCCTGCTAGCATCCGCTGCAGCGGGCATCCTGTTCTACCTCCACATGGAACTCTGGGGAATTGTTGCCGTTGCGGCAAACGCGTTCTGCGATGCCATGGACGGGGCGGTTGCCCGGGAGATGAAGATCCAGAGCAAGCGGGGCGACTTCCTCGACCATGCCGTGGACCGGTACGCGGACATCTTCATCATCTGCGGTCTCTTTGCCGGTGGGATGGTCCCGTGGCCGATCGGTGTCTTTGCCCTGACCGGTGTCCTGATGTCCTCCTATCTCGGCACGCAGGCGCAGGCGGTTGGCGTGGGACGGTATTATGGTGGCCTCCTCGGTCGTGCAGACCGGCTCGTGCTTATCATCGTGGTCGGTATCATCGACCTGATAGTCCCGATGAGCTGGCTGGGCCTCACGTGGATTGGCTGGATGCTCGTCCTCTTCGGGGTCTTTGGGCATTATACTGCATTCCAGCGGTTCGCGTACGTCTGGGCGAAGGTGGAATAATCAGATAACCTTTTTTGCTGTGTTGCGGGACTATCCTTGTTTAGAAAACCGTTCAAGGATGTAGTCCGTCAGGTTCTGCCCGGAAATGGGCCGGGTTGTGGCGTCGGTCCGGATAAATAAGATCTCGTCGTTGCCGGCATTCACGAGAACCGGTTTTTCCGCCGGGGAGATGTGGACGTGACAGATCGTCTTTCCTGACACGAGGGGAAATGAGATGTGGAGGAACCTGCTTGCCGTATCGAAGATCTCCGGCAGGAATTTATGGACAATGGATTCGATGATCATGCGCCGGTACCCATCCGGGTTCCGGTCCTCCTCGTGCAGCTTTGCATAGTCGTCTTCAAGGCCGGCGATTCGGATACTGTTATTAATGCGGTCTTCCTCAATGCCGATCAGGAGATCGCCACCGGTTGTATTCAGGAACCCGGCCATGGCCCGGGCAATGATGAACTTCGAGGCATTGTGCCTGTATTTCTTCACTTCCGATGAGTTGCTTTCGACAATCTCTTCTTTGGTCAGGTCCGAGCTCCAGAGGCTTTTGAGCTTGAACTCCACATGATCGTTCTCGCCGCCGCGGATCAGCGCCTGTGTTGCAGTGCTCTCATCTTCAAGGATAATGAACCGGCGCTGCCCCTGCCGGCGGATGATATATGCCGCACCAAGGGCAATGCCAGGGAATAGGAGGGTCTGGAAGATGACGCCGCCAATAATGAACGGGTCCGGGATGATGAAGGATGCGGTGATGGTGAGATAGGCAGCTGCACAGGCTGCGGCAACCCAGATGCCGCGGTCCGGGTAAAAGTACGTGGCATAGAGGATGGGGAAGTAGAAGAGCTGCGGGACAACGCTCCCGTATCCTTCCCCCACGCTCAGGTACGTGATGCCGGTGATGGAGATGGTAATGGATGCTATCACCCAGAACCTGACCCTGTCCGTATGGGAGCCGCGGTGTAACGGCAGGAAGGCGAATCCGGACAGTCCGGGCGATGATTGCATGTAAGTGATGCCTTTGTCCGGTGGGCTATTAAATATTGCAGGTTGTTATCCAGTCCGGTCTATCTTTCGGATATAGTCCAGTGCTGCAATTGCATCCTCCCGTTTCCGGTCAACGGCGTGCAGTTTCACAAATGCGAGGAACCGCTCCTGTGTTTCCTGATCGATTGCAGCACCTGCTGCCGATACAATCCGCCCGTAGGTCCGCTGTGGGTAAAAGACGGATTGCGCAGCGGCGAGCAGGGCGGCACGCTCCTGAGGAGTTATGATCTCCTGCTGCACCGCCTCTTTGAGCGTGAACCGGATGTTGATGAGCGGTTCGGAGAGGGAGAACCCTGTCTCGGGATCGAAGACGAGGGCAACTTCATCATCGGAGACCAGTTCCCCGCTCTTGTACATCCGGTATATCTCGCCAACGCCAACCATGCCGAGTGTGTCCATCTCGGCAGCCCGGAGGGCGCCCATGCTCGATGCACCGATAACCGTAACGCCTTTTTTTACGGCGGCAAGGATCTCGCGGTGGGCCACTGCCGATTCCTGGTGGAAGACGCCATCGATAAGACCGATGACTGCCGCCCCGTCCTCGACTGCCCGGAGGAGGTCGCCCCGTTTTGCCGGCGGGCGGTACTCGGCGGGGAGGATCGCTTCTGCCGCCTCCCGCTCAAGACTGGGCCCGAGAAAGACGATGATCTTTGGCATTTTTCACACGCTCTCCCCGCCGTTCCGGGTCCATGGCAAAGACCTCGAGGCCGGGCACGATGACCCGGACGACCGGCATGCCAATCTCCTCGCGGGTCAGGTCAACGATGATGACCCGGTCCATGCCCTGCTTTTCGAGGGCAACGATTATGTTTTCGATATCCTTCTTGAAATCGTCGGTATCGGAGGATTTGACTTTCCCGTAATCGATGGTGCCGTTGTCCCGGAACCAGTAGCCGTTGATCCGCTTTGCCCGCTCGTAGCCCATCTTCTTGCGCATCTCGGCGAGGGTCGTGTCCTCCCGGGCGCCGTGGATCTGGGTAAGCCGGCTCTGGG
>CAZMCL010000261.1:0-3138 GCA_964564375.1 uncultured Methanoregula sp.
TGTCGACATCGGTAAGTTTCACGCCATTATCCCAAATCGCATTCGAAAGAATGACCAGCTTGATTGCCGCATCGATTCCCTGCACATCGTAGGTCGGATCGGCTTCTGCATATCCCATCTCACGGGCTTCGAGCAGGGCCTGGTCGTATGTGAGCCCCTCGTCTGCCATCCGGGTGAGGATGTAATTGCAGGTGCCATTGAGGACCCCGTAGATTGCGAGGATCTCGTTGCCGGCCAGCCCGTGCTCAAGCATTTGCATGACAGGGATAGCGCCGGCCACGGTCGCCTCGTACCTGAGGGCTACACCTTTCTTTTTTGCCAGCGTGCCGAGTTCCCGGCCTGCAAGGGAGATCGGACCTTTGTTGGAGGTGACGACATGCTTCTTCCGGTTAAGGGCGGCCCTGATATACCCGGTGGAGGGCTCACCGGTCAGGGCATTGGTCGGGGACACCTCGACCAGCACATCATAATCCGCGTTTTTGATAAGATCGGTAACGGATATCCCTTTATCACCGCACAGCCCGGTCTTTTTCTTGCGGTCAAGAAGCGCAGGAATATCGATGCCCCCTGCCTCCATGCAGCCGCTCTTTGAATCCACCACACCGGTAATGATGAGCCCGTGGTCCTTCTTTGCCACCACCTCCGCTACACCCCGGCCAACGGATCCCAGGCCAACAAGAGCAATTTTCATGCAACATTCTCCAGCGGTTCGATGAGGAGGAGCGATTTCTGACAGCAGACCCTGCTGAGGATCGCAATGGCCGCGGCCATGTCTTTCTTACTCACGGCTTTAATCGTAATTCTTGTAGAGGATCGTTCGTTCACTGCAGGCATACTCATGGAAAGATCGCTCACTTCTGCAAAACCGGTTTTATCGATCTGGTCGACCGTATCGGACATGTCCGTGTGCATCAGGTGACCGATAAGGATGACTGTTCGCTTGAACAGGAGCCTTCTTTTACCTATGCGCTGGATATGGACTCCCTGCTCCTTGAGGAGCCCGATAAGCTTGTCCAGCCTCCCTTCAGGGAGTTCGAGCACAATCTGTACATTCAGCGTGTCATTATCCAGTTCGGGCTCGCGCTGGTGAATGACGGCAATGATATTTCCCCCGACGTCAGACATGGGCTTGAGGGCTGCAACCAGCTGGCCCGGGGAATCCTTCATCTCGAGTTTCATGGAGACCTGCAAGAAACCACCTGAACCAGTAGTTGACCTGCCTTCAAGATAAGTCTTTATTTTTAAGAGGGGACACTGCGGCCGGGTTTATGACGGGGCACGCAAAAAAGAGAGTGAGATTACAGTTTCCGGAGTTTCCGGTCCACCTTTTCAAAGAAATTTCGTTTGACATCGACAAACAATGCTGGTTTCTCGTGCCGGATAATCTCAATGGTGTTTGTCATCCCGAGATCGAAAGTCTGCTGGCCGTCAATGACGAGATGGGCAGGCTTCGAACTGTCGATCCGTACCTCAAGGTGCCGGTTGCTGCTGATAAGGTGGGGCCGGGACGAGAGCATGTAGGGGGCCAGGGGAACGAGCAGGAATCCCTGGATGCGGGGGTCGACAATCGGACCCCCGGCACTCATGGCATAGGCTGTGGATCCCGTGGGGGTGCTGATGAGGAGACCGTCGGCCCGGAACTGCTCGGCCATAACACCATCCACAATTATCGAAAACCTGAGCATCTTTGCCGGGCGCGTGGTGACGATTAGTGCCTCGTTCAGTGCAACGCCAAGTGACTTGTTCTCCATGCGAAGGGAGATCCGCATGCGCTCTTCAACGGTAAAGCCAGCGGAGAGTTGCCTGACAAATGCCAGGGCATCTTCCTGCTCAAGATCGGCAAGGAATCCCACTTCCCCCCAGTTGATCCCCAGCACGGGAGCAGGGCGCTGCATCTGCTGGATGGTCCGGAGGATCGTGCCATCCCCCCCAACCACCACAACCACATCGGCAACCGCGGTCGCGAGTGGTTCGCCATCCTCATGGAGAGCTTTTGCAGTGTCCTGATCGTAGGCAATGTCGCACCCGTCCGAATGGAGAATCTCACCGGTTGTCCGGGCAAACGCGAGTGCCCCGGCATCATCAATCCGCGAAACAATGAGCGCCTTCAGGTTCCTCACCTCAGGTATTCAATCACTTTGTGATGGAGTATGCCGTTGGTAGCAATTAAACTGCGGCCAATTGTCACATCCTCGGGAAAATCAAGTACTGCCCCTTCAAGGTCGGTGACATTTCCCCCGGCTTCAGTGCAGACAAGCATCCCGGCAGCAGCGTCCGTAACCCGCAGTGTGCCCCGGAGATCGATAAACGCATCGATTCTCCCGGCACCCACGTAGCAGAGTTCCAGTGCAGAGGCTCCAAGGAGCCGCCATCGCCGGATCTTCTGGCCGAGGTGCATGACACAGGTGGGATCGAACTTCCGCCCGTACACGCTGATGGCACAGGTATCGAGCGAGGCCACATCGGAGACGTGGATGACTTTTTTGTTGCAGAACGCGGCCTTTCCCTTCTCAGCGGTGAAGGTCTCCCCCGTTGCAAGGTTCCGGACAAAGCCTTTTGTCATGACCCCGTCTTCAGCATAGGCAAGCGACAGGGCAAAAAAGGGGATACCGGCAACCGCATTGAACGTGCCATCTACCGGATCGAGGAAGATTGTTCCCCCGCCATCATCAAACCGGACCTTTCCTGCCTCTTCACTGATCAAAAGACTGCACAGCGCGTTTTCTTTGAGGAACCGGACAACCACATCTTCTGCAACCTGGTCTATCTTTTTTGTCGGGGTGCGATCGGCGCCCATTTTAACGACCTCGCCACCCTCTGCTTCGCCAACATACGGAAGGATAGCCTCGTGCACTTCTTTCGCCACCTGTTCGCATGCAAAGAAAAAATCCATATCAGCAGGGTTCCTTAATCTTACGCTGTATTTATGTATTGCAATAAAGATAAATTACTATCACATTTACGCTATTGTGAGATTCAGGTGAGAACCAGATGAAGGAACAGACTGAAATCGGAAAAATCAAAGAAGGCCGCTATATTGTTATCGATGAAGAACCGTGCAGGGTTGTTGCCATTGCCACATCAAAGCCCGGCAAACACGGTGCGGCAAAGGCCCGCATCGACGCTGTCGGGATTTAT
>CAZMCL010000262.1:0-3117 GCA_964564375.1 uncultured Methanoregula sp.
GAAACAGGAGCCGCGACAAACATCATCACCGGGTTCTCCGTTGGTCTCGAGACCACCGCGGTTCCCGCAGTCCTCATTGGCATCTCACTCCTGCTCTCGTACTGGTGCGGGACCATGACCGGTATCCCGAACGGCGGTCTCTACGGGACTGCCGTTGCAACGATTGGTATGCTGATGGTCTGTGCGTACGTCCTTACCATGGACACCTTCGGCCCCATTGCCGACAACGCCGGCGGTATCGTCGAGATGAGCCAGGCACCTGAAGAAGTCAGGAACCGCATGGACAAGCTCGATGCTGCAGGCAACACCACCAAGGCCCTTACCAAGGGCTATGCCATCGGCAGCGCATCCCTCGCGGTATTCCTGCTCTTCAACGCCTACATGGCTGACATTGCCAAGCTCACCGGCAAGGCATTCGATGTCGTCAACCTGGCAAGCGTAGATGTCTTTGTCGGGGCACTTATCGGAGCCATGCTCGTCTTCCTCTTTGCGAGCCTCGCCATCAGGGCTGTTTCCAAGACGGCACAGTCCGTTATCGATGCGGTCCGCACCCAGTTCAAGGACACCGCCATCATGGCAGGAACCAAGAAGCCTGATTATGCTGCGGTCATCGATATCACCACGCAGGGAGCCCTGAAGAGCATGGTCCTTCCGGGCCTCCTTGTGATCGTGTTCCCGATCATCATCGGTGTCACCATGAAGTACGAAGCCCTTGCCGGCTTCCTCATGGTCGCGACCATCACCGGCATCCTCCTTGCACTCATCCTCAACAACAGTGGTGGGGCATGGGACAATGCCAAGAAATTCATCGAGACCGGTGCACACGGGGGCAAGGGCAGCGAAGCCCACAAGGCAGCCGTCATCGGTGACACGCTCGGCGACCCGTTCAAGGACACCGCCGGCCCGTCGCTCCACGTGCTCATCAAGCTCCTTGCTACGCTGACGCTCGTGCTTGCGCCGCTTTTCATTTAAAAAAATCTTTTTTATTTCCGGTTCCAGGAACGGGACAGCAATTTATCGTCAAGCGCCGGATACTACTCATGGATCCGCAGGAGCACATCCACATCATCAGCGCCGGTGACCGTATCCATAAAACCTATCCTGCAGTTCTCAAGGACCTCCGGACCGTCACACATACGTTCATCTTTGCAGAAAAAGAGGTCTATACCAATTCAAACAGGGATGATGCCCGGAAAAGAATGTGGAAGTGCGCCATCCGCAGCGCGGTTGATGAGGTAAATGCCATCTCCCTGGCACGCGATATTTCCTGTGCGCTGGTCACAATCGATGCGGCAACGTTTGATGCGATCCGCGACCCGGTCCTCGGGCTCTTCAGCGAGCACCCGGATGCCCGGTTCTCATTCGATATTTCTGCAGGCTCAAAGCGGCTCTCGCTGGGATTGTTCTCGATGTCGCTCTGGGTTGAGGGGGACTCTTATTATGCATTCGGAAATTCCCCAACGCGGCGGGTTCCAGTCCCGACACTTGCCTTAAAAAACCTGCCATCCAATCCCCATTATCTCGTGATCCTCATCGTTCTCCTCCGCGGCCAAAAACCCGGCAGGGAGACGAGTATCCTTGTGCCTAAAACGACATTGTATAACGAGACAAAAGCCTGGCAAGTCCAGGATCGCAATGCGGTGGAGGGACATGCAGGAGATGAACTCTCACCGGCAGACTTCTCGCGGCTGATATCCAATATGGTCGGCTGGAACCTGATCCGGGAGGAGTGCGATCCGGGCAATAATCAGGAGACAGTGTACAGCATCACTCCGGACGGCGAGCTGACATTACTGGTGTATTCTGCCCGTATGAAAAAGCGGGGCGTTACAAACGCACCCGATCTTACGTAACCTTCCATACGATGATAACCATGTACAAAAGGATGGTATGCGGACTATAATAACTCCAGACTGCGGATATTATAAAAAGAACAATCCTCTTTTAAAACAGGAGCGGTTACGATCCTTTCAGAACCTGCTCATCTTCTGCAATCCATTTCTCCAGCTTCCGGATACCTTCCTCAATGTCCCTGATCCGGGCTTCGGTTTCTCCAAGCTGCGCTTTTGCCGACGCAATTTTCACAGGGTCTTTGCCGGAAGCGAGAAATGTGCGTATATGCACCCTGCCAATCTGGAAATTTTCAAGGGCATTCCGGGCTTTTTTAAGGCGCTCGTAATTCGCCTCAAGGTTCATCCGGGCACGGAACGGTATTTCCGATCTCAGCTTTGGCTTTCCTGCACTCACCAACGCCCATGCAGCATCATGGGTTTTCCGGATCTCCTGGATTTTGTCAAAACTGGCTTTCTTGTGTTTAGCAATCATCTCGTGCTTGAACTTCCCCAGCAGATCGCCGGCATTTTTGAGCGCCTGCCCGCGTTCCACCAGTTCGTGTATGGTCAGGGGAGGGGCGCCGGGGGGGAGCGCGGCCATTCCCGCAAGCTGTTTGATTGTGTCAAAATGCCCTTGTGAGAGGGATTCGAGCGCCCCGTACCCTGCCTGCTGTTTCTCTTTTACTTCCTGACACAGGGCATTGAACTGGTTCCAGAGAAGGTCCCGGTCACTCTGGGCAAGCGGTTTTAGTTCTTTGAACAGCGCAGTGATACGTTTTACCTGGTTCCAGAAATCCTGGTATTTGGTTACGATTGGGCTATTATCCCTGATTGGGCTGGTTAATAACACCAGATTTTTGATCTCCCGATCCAGGCGTTCCGCATTCGCATGGGCATTCTTAAGCCAGGGATCGTCTTTTGGTTTCATAGCATATTCCAAATTTTTGTTCGTCTCTGGATTATTGTGTCTGTATCTGCCCGCGTGGCCTTAAAATAATATCCGCCTCTGGGGGAAGCTTTACAGGAAAAAAGGGGGTGAGCGTGTCAGAAGATGGGGTGTTGCCCAGCCAGTACCCAGATTCACTTCGCCTGCATCAGGTCAACACTGACATCGCTGGCTATCCGGGTATACCGCTTCGGGTTCTCCTCGAACTGCTTCTTACAGTAGTTGCAGCAGAAATAATATTTCTGGTTCTTGTGCGTCGCGGTAAACTTAGCATCGTCCTCATCGACGATTGCCAGACAGACGGGATCGGTTGCCATATTCCTGGTGCTCCTATGTACG
>CAZMCL010000263.1:0-3109 GCA_964564375.1 uncultured Methanoregula sp.
ACCCGGATTTATTCCCGGCCTCAAACCCGCCGTTCGTCACCCGCTCGGTCGGGTCAACCACGACTGGATACTTCGCGCCGGCCAAATCCCCGGAAACCGTGATAGTCTTTGTCTTCGTGTCAAGCTTAAACTCCATCTCGAACCGTTTCCCGTTTGCATCGATGGCGAACGGCTTTGGCATCACGACCACATCCTCGCCATTGACATACACTACGAGGTTGCCCCACCGGTCGGGGCTGATGTCGATCGTGCTGTCCTTTGCATAGTTTGTCACTTCCATCGTGTACGGGTACATGATTATCGTCGTGCTGTTCGGCCCCGGTTTCTTTACCGGCCGCGACTCGTCTGTCTCGACCGTTACCCAGTCCGACAGCCCGAGGTTGTAGGAGTACCGGATGGTTGCGGGTGATTTCAGGATGACCCGTTCCTTGATGAGGTCCTGGTACACTTCGTGCTCGATGACCGGATCGGTACCGTACCTGCGGACATTTCCTTTCACCGTGGCTGATCCGCCGGCCTTTGCCAGCAGCGGGTTCATGGTGATCGATACCCTGCCGATCTTATGCGTGTACCCCGCACCACTGAACATCATATCAGACGACCCGGCCGACTTCATACCATCGGCATCAAGGACGACCGGGATATCAAGCGCGGAAACCTCGCCAGCGTTCCGGTACGGGTTCTCCTGCGCCAGTGCCGGTGAAATGAAAAGAAGGTAGACAAGTGCCAGTGCAATGAGAAGGAGTGGTTTCGCCGTCACAGGCCATCCCCTCTTCTGAATACAAAAATCGGATTTCGTTTCCTGTACAAAACCGGGGCCGCTCCCAAAATGTCGGGTGCAGCCAATTTTCTGAGCCAGTTCATGAAATTCTTAACCTCCGTCTGTCTGTACTCGGAGGCATAACCACAATCTTCTTTATGAAAGAAGTGCATTGTTTCATGCCTACGGGCAGGCTCGGGTTCAACACAGGTTGTCGCTTGGTGAACCCGTCCTTTGTTTTGCGATATCAGGATCCGGTCAACTGTGACCTGCGCCCGATATGTGGTAATACCACACCCCTCATTATAAATGTTATTATTTGATTTTTTGAATTTTAAATGAAATAAATTGGTTTCCTGTAAAATTCACGGGAAATATTCCAAGTAAACAGGAAAAGAGCGCCTGCATCCTTGTCATTTTATAAAATCGGGCTGTAACGCGGCGGGATGGAGGGGAACCAACATTTTTGCCTTCGTCATTCAGATGGTTCCCGGCGCGAAAGTGGTTGGGCGAGTGGTTGAGGAGCCGGGGGGTGGCTTGGGAAGCTGGAGATTACTTAGATCTCTCTCTGAATTCTCTTTTTTTTAATAAAACGAAGCCCCCCTCTTGTGCCACCAGTCTCCCGGCGGGGGACGGGGCACATTGTGATGGGACGAATCAGGTTAGAGGTAATACGTCGTTATCCTAACCGGGGGTGCCCCCCCGGCGGCGGGGGCGGAGCCCCCGAGAGCGTCTTCATACACTTGGGGGATAAGAATCGCATAAGATATTTTTGCATTTTTTTTGGATAGAATCGCTCAACCCGCTCAGCCAAAACACGTTCATCCCCTGCCCGACCCCTCTTTTTGCTAGAGCCGAAAACACCACAATTTCCTGTGGAAATTGTGACGTAATCTTACCAGCATTTTCTTCCATGCGAAGGATAGGGGGGTCGGGCAGGGGCAGGCTTTCGTTCCGGAAAAAAATCCGGAAAATTTTTTCAAAAATGCTGGTCTGGAAGTGGGCGCACACTTCCGGTTCGCATCTCCATATTATCCCGCGGCCGGGTTCATCACGCGTCCCATGAAGAGGATAGCGCCATTGTCCCGGTCCTGGATAATGAAGATGAACGGGTGGTCGGCAACAAAGGGCGGATTACCATGGCTGCCGCCCTGCGATTTCATAGATCCCACTGTTGAAGCTGCAGCCTGTGTCCCGTCCTCGTTCACGTCAATGAATGTCTTATGGATGACGTCGTCGATATAGAGGTTCTCCTGCATCCCGTCCATTCCTGAAAAGTCTGCAACCCTAGAAAACGCTCTGGGCATACCCATCGATTTCAGTATTTCCGGGAGAGTGTACCGCGACTCTGTTGAGAATTTTGGGAACATGATATATGCCAGCTCCTGATATTCCAGCGACTGCCGTATCTGGTTGAGCTTATCAGTATCCAGGGAATTCTCAACCTCCTGCAGGTTATCATCTTTCGGGAGAATGACCAGCATTGAATTCTGGTGACCGGTTGAAGTTGTGTACAGGAGTTCGACAACCTGCATATCAGGGAATTCTGCATAATTGAAATCCGCCCAAATGCTCCTGAACATCATCGGGACGGAAACGGTTTCATTGGGGGAAATCCTGAATGGTCCCATCGAAGGACTTCCAAATTTTTTCACCCATGTCCCGGAAAAATACAGGGAATTGGTGATGAGGAGACGGGTTGATTCCGGGTCGATATCCTCACGCGACAGCAGGTTTGTGATCCTTCCTTTAGTCTTGTCTTCAACCCACCGGTTAATTGTATTAAGGGAGCCGTCCGGATCGTTTTCGATATCGAGGCCGGTTGTCTTGGCATCGTAATACCGCATAGCGGTTTCAGTATACTCCGGAAGGAACGGGTAGGTGTTCTCTGCCCACAGGGCATTTGCGAGTTGCAGGGTTGTATCGTTGTCATTACCTGCTCCGATCGTGCCAATTAAACCGGAATATCCCTGATGAAGTGTCGTCGTATCATCCGGGAAATGGAAGACGGTTTGGATCTCGTCAGCAGTTTTCCCGCGTGCCCCTTCACCGACAATTGCCATAACTGAGGAAATACTGAGTGGGGAGAATACGATGTTCTTCTGCGAATTATCCGGATCGTCCTTGAGTTTTTTATAGAGATCGAACGCAAACTGGTTATTGGCCGCGATAACGGCGTTCTCCTCCTCAGTTGCCGTGGGTGGTGCATTCGTTTCCGTTAATTGAGGCACCGCCGTTATTGTTGCGGCAGGGGAAACAGGTTTGTTTTCAGAACCTGGTCCGCTGACACACCCGGCAAGGATCGAACCACACACAAGGATCAGGGACAGGACCAGAAAAAACCGTATA
>CAZMCL010000264.1:0-3080 GCA_964564375.1 uncultured Methanoregula sp.
GTAACCGAACAGGAAGCGGCGTATTTTTTGGATCTCACGAACTGTACGGAGTTCCGGGTCTCGGAAACGAGCCTGGAGATGTTTGGAAAAGACGGACGGCAACTGTTGGCGTTGATCCCCCGCACCTGATTTTTCCCACGATCATTTCACTACCGGAAAAACCGGATCGATGGTATTAAGAGTTCAGGAAGAAATCAAACGTCTATGAACACTTCGGCAGCTGATGATGAGAACACGTACATGCTGTTGTTCATGCTCGGGGCGATCATTTTGGTCTTCTCGCTCTACCTGAACGTATATTTCCTGTTCCAGGCAGTTTTCCTGTAACCTGTGGCAGGGGCACAACGGACACGGGAGCTCATGGACGAGCTGCGACCATCACTGGAACCCGCCTTTTTTGCTCTGTAGAAATCCTCACCCGCTACAATAGGGGCAAAATGCTCCCATACCTCCGGGGGATATCTGCCGCCGCCCCATCGGGCGCCCGTATGGCTGTCTCAATTACCAGATCATCGCTAATTGATTGGGATTTTTTGTTTAAAGATACAGGAAATACGTCGTCATCCCAACAGGGGCGTCACAGCGGCGGGAGCTTTAGCACCCGAGAACATCTGTATTCTGAATTATTTCTACCGAGCAGTTTTTTTTATTTCAAGCAACAGATGGAATTTCCCTGCTGGTATCATTATGCCGAAAACCGGCCCCTCGCGCGATACCCTGCAGGTGTACCAGATGCATCACCATGGAATTGCATGCCAGAAACCATGGCACCGGCAGAGCCCGCAGTCCGCACCGGGCGGGGAGTGGTCCCCTTCCCGCAAGTACATTACCCCAACCTTAAAAGCCACCGGGAATAAACCATCATCCGGAGTAGAAATTATATGGAAGCACGAAGCGAGAGGAATGACGGCGTCCTCATCTTTTTTGTTACAGGTCGTCTTGATGCATTCGGGGCGCAGCAGCTCGATGCCTGGGCCCGTGAAGCCCTCCATGATGATGACAAGGAACTGGTCGTAGATCTTGCAGGCTCAGCCTACCTGAGCAGCGGTGGCATCAGGACATTCAACGGCTTAAAGCGCGAGATGAAACGCCGGAACGGGCGGTTTGCACTCAGCAATGTCGGGGAGTACCCTTTAAAAGTCCTCGATATGGCCGGGTTCACCACTGTCTTTGATATCTTCCCGACAACGGAGGAAGCGGTCCGGGATATCGTATTGAAACGTAAAAACCCATCGCTTTTTAACGAGATCTTTTACAAGAAGATTGTTGATGAAGGCCTCAACCTGACCATCGAGCCCGGCTGGATGACCACGCCCCCGGCCCTCCGGGTCCTTGGCGATCTCAAAAAAGTGCTCTACGCCACGATAGCCGAGTCAGATGTAAAAACCATGAAGTTCTCGGAAGTAAATTACTCGCTTGGCCTCGGGGCGCTCGGTGCGGACGTTAAGGACGCTCTCCCGCTCCTCGGAGAGATGATCACGCTCCACGGTTCGATGGTCTGGCTGCCCACGGACGGCAACAACACCCCCGACTTCCTAACCCCCATTGACGCCGGGGGGGACGTCCCGGTATACACGGGCTACAACATCACGCTTGACGGCCCCTTCAACGAGTATTTCACTCTCGATACCGAGAACGCCAACGGTGTTTCCATCGCCGATATCTACCGGACCATCTTCTCCTCGGCAAAGGAGCGGGTGAAGACGTACCGAGGCGTGGTAGCCATCACCATCTGGGGAGTCCTTGACGGTCTTGCCAGTTCGGGACTCAAGAGAGCCCCGGTTGTCGGTTCCACCCCCGCTGACGGGCAGTCGATCATGGCCCCCGCCCACCTGCACGAATGGGTTGCGGCAGATACTGCGTCATCCTACAAGGGCGATACACTGGTCAGTTTCGGGATCGGGATCGACCTCACCCATGATCTCTCCGGGTTCAGTCCTGAAGACCTTGCCTCCATCTATTACGCCAACCCGCTCAACAAAGGGGCGGGAAAACAGATGTATCTCCACAACCACGGGGTGGTGTTCAAGAATATCCCGTACGACCCGTCGCTTGACCTGAACACGCAGGTGAAGAAGATAGTCAGCGAGGGGGAGTTTGCCGATATGCGCCACCTCCTCGATTCGACCCGGCTCCGCAAGGCCAAGATCGGCATTGCCTATATCCAGACAATCACAAACGAGTCCTGAAGAAGGATCATCATGCCCTTTTTTTCGTTAAGGTGAGGATATTCTCTCCGCCTTCGTACCGGTACGAAAACCCGTCCATCACCTGCCGGATGAGGTAAATTCCCAGCCCCCCAATCCGCCGTTCGTTAATATCACTGTCCAGGTCCGGTTCCGGAAGAGATAATGGATCGAACGGCGGTGCCAAATCCCTGATCTGGATCTCGACAGCGTCATTCGTCATCCTGCACAAAATACGGATCTCGCAGCCCGGTTTTTTATATCCGTGGACGATCACGTTCGTGATGGCCTCTTCAACCGCGAGCTGGGTATCGAGGACCGCTTCGGTAGAGAACCCGGCAGCTCCCATCAGGTCTTCCAAACAGGTTGAAACGTGGTGTATCTCCGCAATGTCTGAATTTATAGTCAGGACTGTGGGGGGACTCATGTTTACACACTCCGGATTATCATGAGAGTTATATCATCTGACTGCGGGTGATCCGCGGTAAATTCGTGGACTGCGTCCAGGATTGCGGTGCTCATCTCTTTTGCCGGAAGGTCATGTGACGCGAGGATAACCTTCTCCAGCCGGTCAAGATCGAACATATCCTGCTTTGCATTCTCCGCTTCTGTGATTCCGTCCGTGTACAGGATTAATATATCGCCCGGTGCCAGCTGCACGGTATCCTGCATATAATCGGCATCGTCAAGAACACCCATTGCGATGCCGGTTGCAGCAAGCTCAGAAAGTGTGCCATCCGCTGCACGGTAGTGGATAGGGGGGTTATGCCCGGCATTGACGTAAGTGAGCGTGCGGCTGGTGGAATCCAGAAACCCGTAAAAGAGGGTCACGAACATGCCGGATTTCGAGTCGTTTGCGATGATGGTATTTGCCGCCCGGATCGCGGCTGCCGG
>CAZMCL010000265.1:0-3044 GCA_964564375.1 uncultured Methanoregula sp.
CAGCGAACACGGCAAACGCGTTCATTGGTCTTGCTGCCCTATTTGCCTTATCCCGGATGCGCAATGGGGTCATGGCAGCTCTTGCCGTGCTCCCCCCGCAGTCCATGAGTGCTCTGGTGGTGGTTGGCGTGCTCGCCGCGTGTGCAGCGTACCTCATCACGATCGCCTTTGCGCGATATGCCCCTTTGCTCAATAATCTTGACAGCACCCTGCTGAACCGGGGCGTGATCACGTTTGTCATCATTCTCTGCATTGTCCTCACAGGGCCATTCGGTCTTTTCATTCTCATACTAGCTACCGCGACCGGACTCGTCCCCCATATCATAAACCTGCCGGCGGTTTATTGCATGGGATCTATCATGATCCCGGTTATGCTATACTCCTTTGGTTTTGTCGTCTGATTTCGCACGAAAACGACCCTGCGATCTATGGTTTTATACGGGTATACACCCCTAAGTTGTCCTGTATGCCGGCGTACTGGTTCGGGGATGTCGAAACGGGAACGTGCACCCCGTTTTCGGGCGATGCACGGGGGATTGCGGGACGGGTCCGTGCCATCCGCACCAGCATGGACACGTTTGTTCCGCTGAACTGGGAGCAGGCCGTCTCCTGTGGGGTCTGCCACGACAGGGTGGAGTATCTCGCGAAACTGCGTGAGGTCTGTTTTGCTGCAGCGGAACGCGATATCCGGGAACAGTATGCAGGAAAAGATACCGAACTGCTCCACATGGTCAGGACGCTTGACGAGATGGACACGGTCATCAACCTCCTCTCGGAGCGGGTGATGGAATGGAACCAGATCCGTCAGCCGAGCTTCTCCCGCAAGTACCGGCGCACCCCGTCCCACCTGATGGTCCGGAAGATCCGGGAGAAGAGCCGCGGAGCGCTCGGGAATGTTGCCGGTCAGATCGAAACCCTCTCCGCTTCCCGTACGGATCTGGCAAAGGAGGTCTCGTCGCGGGCAAACCGTGTCCTGCCCAACACGAGCGCCCTCATAGGGGGTCTTGTCGCCGCCCGGCTCATGGCGCAGGCTGGGGGCCTTTTGCAATTATCACGCCTTCCGGCAAGTGCGATCCAGGTGCTGGGCGCTAAGACGGCCTTGTTCGCCCACATCAGGACGCACACTCCCTCCCCGAAGCACGGGATCATCTTCCAGCACCGTCGGGTCCATAATGCTCCACGGGCAGTCCGGGGCCGGGTATCCCGGGTGTTGGCCGGCAAGCTGGCAATCGCAGCCAGGCTCGACCAGTACCGTGGCGTTGCGGATCCTGAGTTTCTTGAACGGGCACAGGCAAAGATCGATGCGGCCGGAACGGAGGAAAAACCATGAAGTGGATCGGGGAAGTGCTGGTCTCTCCGGGCGAGGGCGGGGTGTATCATGAACGGATGCTGGGCGGCGCTCGGGTCTGGGACCCGTTCCGGAGCAAGCTCTCGGCACTTTATCATGCTGGAACAGGCATTGAGCTCGTCCCGGAAATGCGGGTTCTGTACCTTGGTGCAGCGAACGGCACGACCGTCTCGCACGTTGCGGATTACACTGAAACCGTTTATGCGGTGGAATTTGCACCCCGGCCTATGCAGGACCTGCTTGAGGTTGCCCGCCGCAGGGAGAATATCGTGCCGATCATGGCCGATGCGACCCGCCCCGAGCAGTATGCCCCGCTCGTGGAAGCGGTTGATCTCCTGTACCAGGACGTTGCGCAGCCGGACCAGGCAGCAATCGCGGTCCGGAACAGCGTGTTTTTGAAAAAAGGCGGCTATCTTGTCCTGATGCTCAAGACCCGGAGCGTGGACGTGAGAAAGGAGCCTCAAGAAGTGTTCCGGGACACGCTTGATGTGCTTGCCGCTGCCGGATTAACTGTTCAGGAAAGCGTTTGGCTTGAACCGTACCACCACGATCACGCAGCAATCGTCTGTCAGAAACCCTAGGGGGATGTTCGCATGACAAACGGTATCCGGTTCCAGACGGTGGGGGCACTCTCGTTCCTTGCGATCATTATTTTCATTGTACTCATCATCGTGCTCATCCCGCTCGCGTTTCTTGGGCTTATCGGCGCTGCTTTCACCCGGCTCGGGTTCTCGTGGTTCTCCGCTCTCGCGGTTGTCCTCCTCATCCTGCTGGGGAGTACGGTCAATATTCCCATCTACACAATAAAGCGGGATATGGTCCGGATGACGCACGGGGGTATGTCGATGAGCGATCCTTATACGCCATGGCCACGGGAGGAAGTCTGGGACACAGTAATATCAATAAATTTTGGCGGGGCAGTCATCCCTCTCTGTGTAGCTCTGTACGTCCTGTATGTGGCATATCCGCTTGTTACCACGTCGCTTCTGGTGCCCCTTGTACTTGGTATTCTGGTCGTTTCCCTCATCACGTATGCCTCGACCCGCGCCCTTCCCGGGATGGGTATTCAGGTGCCGCTTCTCATTCCTGCGCTTACGGCACTTCTCATCGGGCTCCTCTTTGCGGGCAGCGTCGGCCTTGCGGCATCGGTGATCGCGATGGTCAGCGGGATCTTCGGTATTCTTATCGGGGGGAACCTGGCACAGTATAAGAAGATTGCAAATCTCGCGATCCCTGCAGTGAGTATCGGAGGATCCGGGACTTTCGGATCAGTGCTTTTCTGCTGTATCCTGCCGGCGCTGATCGCGTAAAGTAGAAAAAAGCGTTTGGTGTAATCTGCCGTACGAGAAATGCGCCAGAAAAGGAAATAGCCCGGAGCAGATTCGAACTGCTGTCGGGGGATCCAGAGTCCCCCATGATTGACCGCTACACTACCGGGCTGCTGTGCCTCTTACTTTTTGCTGTTGTTGCTTAATTAATGTGACGGACTGGTCTGGCATATCAGACCGTTTTTGCCCTCTCGCACCGCTGGCACGCCCGGCAGACTTCTTTTACCGGCTGGATCCGTTTTCCTTTCCCGCAGAAGGGTTCGATATCGTGGATGTCCCGGATATAGTAAATGTGGGGCACGAGCGAGATGTGCGTGTAGGTGCCGCAGGAAACGCCCAGTTTATCCGCAATGGATTTCTGGAGCTGG
>CAZMCL010000266.1:0-3043 GCA_964564375.1 uncultured Methanoregula sp.
TGAGGCATTGATGATCGATTACGGGCTCTCAGGCAGCGAAGTGCTTGCGGAGATCCGATCCGCTGCCAAACGGGAATACAACCACCCGGCGCTCGCTGTTGTGCTCGCCGATGCTGAATTCCGGATGCTTCATGCCAATAACGAATATATTCAGATCGGCGCGCTGACCACTGGTATCCGGGAGGTTTTTCAATCATGAGTCCCACAAAAACAGAGAAGATACGCATACATTACGATACAGTTGCTGACACATACGACACTCACTATGATCACCACCGGGGGAAAAAATACCATACACACCTTTCCAACCATCTTATGAAAGTGCTCCCAAAAGGGGGAACCCTTCTCGATATCGGGTGTGGGACCGGACTCTTTGTCGAGAAATATATCAGGAACGGGGGGTCCGGAACGGGTCTTGACGTCAGCGGGAAGATGGTTGCCCGGGCACAGCGCCGTTGTGAAAGCTGCGATTTTGTGGTCGGAACCGGTGAGAAACTGCCTTTTACGGATAATTCATTCAATGCGATCTCCAGCGTATTGGTATTCAGTTATGTCAGGGATCCCGGGGCCATGCTCAGCGAAGTATACCGCGTACTTCAGCCCGGTGGACAGGTGGCACTCTGCACGCTCGGAAAGAAACTGATAACGCGAGGCATCCCCTCCCTGTACAAGATCGGCGAGAAGATCAAGATCAAGCATGTAGTCATGAAGGATTTCGGCGAGCACTATTACGATGAGAAAGAGATGATAGGGCTCTTTGAGGGGGCCGGGTTCTCAGAGATTGACGTAAGATGGTGTTCCTTTGCCCATATCGATATGATGGATCCCATCTTCCACCTCGCCACCAAAGTCGAGCCCTTTGTCGAGAAACGGGTGCCGCAGCTGGCGTATAACATTTTTGTCAGCGCAAAGAAGGAATGAAGGATGCAGGAAAACCAAAAAATAACAGTTCCTGCCCTGTAAAGCCGCTATTGCAAAACGGGCATAAACAAGAACCGTCTCCTGCGGATGTCTCCCCTCTGCGATTCAATGTTTTATTGCGAGACTATCTGATTCGGCATTCACCACCTTCAACCCGACCGTATACGTCCCGGCCGAGGCATACTGGTGCGATGAGTTCTGATCGTACGATATCCCGCCATCGCCAAAGTTCCACGACCACGATGTGGGCGAATTGGTCAACTGGTCAGTGAACTAGACTGTCAGCGGCGCGGTACCGGATGTGGGTGTGCCGGAGAAATTCATGAAAAAAATTAAGATAAAAGGGATTTCATCGCTTCATCGGTGAGAGCCGGGATATATTCCGTTATAGGCGCAACGGATTTCCCATCAGCCAATGCCGTGCCTTTGAATACCCATACTGGTTCAAGGTAATCCTCAGGATACGCGAGGGCCTTTGTGTAATAAGCCAGATATGCCTGGTCGATTGAGATAGTATCCGGTTTAACAGGGCCGCTACTGACTGCAATCCCTTTCTGTTTCAATTCATCGAACGCGGATTCACCGGATTTGATTGGATATTCAACTATGGGCTCGTACTCCTTCCAGTTGACGAAGAATGAAATAATATCGCCATGAGCGCCAACTCCTACCATAAACTGGGTTCCCTCAACTTTCATACCGTTAAGTTCCCTAGAGTACCCTAACTCAATATTCTCCCGGACGACCGTTGGTTCACCGCCACTTCTGTTCAGTTTGTAGGTTTTATCATGAGTGCTTTTACTAAAAACAGCTCCATCAGGTAGAAGGTCATGGGCTTTAAGGAAAGCGGTTGCGATCTTTTCTGCATCCTTATCAGAGGGGAGGTTTTCAGGGAAATCTGCATCATTTGGAGTATCAACCCGGCCTGAATCCTCATAAAGTTGGCCTCCGTTTCTGTACAACATCGCTCGGTATCGCATATCTTTCGAAGAAACAGAAATCACCGCATCTCCTTCTTTGGGTTCATTAATATCGATGATGTTGAATTTTTTTGCAAATTCGACAGCATCGGCTTTTGTAACCACTGTCGGCTGAGTCTTATATACCATGACTCGATTAGGTGCTTTCATCATAACCGCATTGAGAACGATCTTTGAAGATGACCGTCCGCCAAGAATTTCACCAGAGGTACTATTTTGCGGGTCAGATAGCGATCCATTGCTCGTGGTTTCTTGATGTATTCCAAGCGGCAGGAGCAAGACAGCCATCAAACAAACACAAAGGAATACTGCGATCAAACACATCCCAATAACATATTCTTTTTTCATTGGTAACACCCCTTACACATCGAGACAGTTGAAATTGTCCCAGTAAATGTCATACTCCCCCTGACCATTCTTCACCGGATCGGAATAATCCCCGAATCCTGGCAGGAAATCGTTACTACATGGATTGGCCCACATGTATGCCCCCTTGATGTGATCCTTGTTGATTGTTTCCTTCAGCATCCGTCTCCATGCATCCCGAACATTCGTCCGATCATATCCCCCGCCGGTCCCGGTTAACATCTGGGCGTATTTTGTTCCCTGATAATCATACAACAGACCCATGGTATCAAAACCATTCAGAATATGTAAACCATTGAACACCGACTCCCAGTTCGTCTGGGTACTCTCATTGAGTACATAACACGAATCGAGCGTGACCCATTTCGCCTTGCCCTCCCCGAAACTCATGTATTGTTTTTCAAGTTCAAGAACAGAATTTTGAGTCCCGAAATAGATCCGGTCTTTCCAGCCGTGACCTACGAAGAAGGCAAAATCCGCATTATCAGCATAACTGCCTGCCTGTTCGGAGGAACTCCAATGGACTGAACCCGCGTTATCATCAACATATAATCCCCGCCCATACCAGCATTTTTCAGGATCTACAGTACCGCATTGGTGATTCAGTAAGTAGTTATAGAAATCTCCCGGTGTGGTATTTCCCAGACTCAGATCGTCCTGAGTGCCATGATACAATCCCACATCTTCCGCGTAAACATAGAAGTCGGTCTGTTCGGTTACCGTCACATAATCCGTCTTCGTCTCCGTATCGCTCCCGCCGCCGTTCGTCGCCGTCA
>CAZMCL010000267.1:0-3042 GCA_964564375.1 uncultured Methanoregula sp.
CTCTCCGGGGATGCTTCGCCGCGGGCATAGGAGCCGAATACACCGATAGAGGTAACGCCATATTTTTCCCTGATCTCCGGCAGGCATTCCCTTAAGACTGCCCGTATCTCATCAACCGGTTTCATGGTCCTGATACACAAGGATGGTTTTTCGCGGTAAAAAAATGCATGGTCGGCAGTTTGACGAAAAAAAGAGAGTGATTATTCAATCACAATCGCCGGCTTGAACGGGAGGGCTGTTGCCGCCTTGACATGGCCGCTCTCTTCTGCCATGGCAATATGGAAGGTGACTCCGAACTCCTGCTCGAGGAACGGCTTTGCCGCTTCGAAGACCGCCTTCTCGTTGATCGGGTCTGCGACGAGCGGCCCGACAACATTGGGCGGGAGGCGGTGGATGAGCGTTGTGATCTGTTTCGCCGTATCGGTTGCCGCCTTGCCGCGTTTCCGCATGGACTCGTCCTTCATGATCTCCTTGACGACCATGTTCTTGTCGCTTGCCTTTGCAGTGGTGCGGAAGATCTCGTGCTTCCACTCCGGTGCAAGGGCTATCGTGATTGCCTTTGGCGTGATCTGGATCAGTTTCTTAATCGACTCGATATCCTCGACCGTGCGGGCAAGGAGCTCTTCTGCCAGTTCGGCCTTTTCGTTGACGAGCTTCTGGTCGGCAACCGGCCACGGGGCGAACGAGACAAGCCCTTCGCCCGCGATCTCCTTCCAGAGGTGCTCTGTTGTGAAGGGGATGAACGGCGAGAGGAGCCGGACCCAGACCGAGCAGAGGGTGTGGAGTTCCCTGCTGCCGTCACAGTCTTTTGCGAGCCGGCGGCGGTACCATTTCAGGTCGGTCTCGATCCCGAAGTAGGCCTCCTGCAACGCCTGCCGGGTCTGGAAGTGGTCGAGGGCGTCCGTTGTTTTCGTGATGTGGTACTGGAGCCGGCTCATGAGCCAGCGGTCGATGTCGTGTGGCTCGCCACTCGCGCTCATGGTCTCGGTTACGGTGGTGTAGAACCGCTCGATCTGCTTCTTTGTGGAGATGACGAGCTCGTTTCTCCAGTCAAAGTCCTGCCATGGTTCGGCGCTGCCCATCAGGAACATGCGGACGGTGTCGGCGCCGAACTCATCCACGGCGTCCTCTAAGAGGAAGACGTTGCCCTTGGACGACGACATCTTGGCGCCGTTGAGGAGGCCCATGCCGAAGACGACCATGCCTTTTGGGAGTTTGTCTTTCGGGAAGACCGTGACATGGTGGAAGAGCTGGAAGGTGAGATGGTTGCTGATGAGATCCTTGGCACTGAACCGGAAGTCGTAGGGGTACCAGTACAGGAACTCCTGCCGCATGGCCTCGAGTTTCTTCTTCTCGGGGAGTTCCTTGTTCTCCTTTCCAAGGAAGATGTAATCGAATGCCTCGGGGGTTAAGAGTTTCGAGTCAATGTCCCGGATCTTGTGGGCGATGGTGTAGTACGCCATGTAGAGCGTCGAGTCCGAGAGGGGCTCGATGAGCTGGGTGGTGTCCCACGGGAACCGGGTGCCAAGGCCTACGCGCCGTGTGCAGGCCCAGTCCTTTAGCCAGTCGACCGTGCGGTCAAACTCGGCCCGGACTTCGGGGGGCACGAGGTCCATGTCCTTTAAGAGGTCGGAGACCTGCTGCTTCCACGCCGGGTCGCTGTAAGTCAGGAACCACTGGTCGTGGAGGATCTTGACTTTGACCTTGTTGCCGCACCGGCAGATGACGGGTCGCACATCGAACTCGTACATCACGACCGAGTCGTATTTTTCGGTCATGAGAGCCGCGAAGTCATCGCGGGCTACCCGGACCGGCTTGCCGCCGAACTTCTCGAAGAGTTTGCCCTTCGAGAACTCCGCGGAGTAGAGTTCCTGTGTGAGAGCGTCCATCCGGCTGTCTTCCTGGCTCTTTACTCCGGATTTCTCGACTACGTGCTGTGCCGGGATCTCGCCAAAGCCCTCAACCTTGATGAGGGGGACCGGTTTAATATCCGTGTATTTTCCCTGCTGCTGGAGGTCGCGGAGGGCGATGTAGTCGAACGGTGCATGGGCGGGCACGCTCATGACCATGCCGGTCGCCATGTCGGGGTCGACAAAGACCGCGGGAAGGATGGAGATCTCGCCGCAGAGCGGGTGGCTGACTTTCTTATCAACCAGTTCGCTGCCTTTGATCTCCTCTTTGATCTCGACGTTATGTTCCTGCAGCGAGAGCTTGTCGGCCGCTTCCTTACTGACGATCCAGGCTTTCCCGTCCACCATGGCTTTCACGTACGTGACGTCCGGGTTGGCCCAGAGGTTTGTCACGCCATGGATGGTCTCGGGCCGGAGGGTTGCGCACGGGATGAACGCTTCCCCGTACCGGAACATGATCATCGTGAACCTGATGACCTCAGCCTTGTCGCCTTCGAGGAGGTCGTGGTCACCGACCGGGTTGTCGTCCACCGTGCAGTACCGCACCGGGTGGACGCCCTTGGTTACGTGGCCGGCTTCGTACAGGTGCTTCCACTGCCACTCGATAAACTTTGAGTAGGTCGGGTCAACGGTGGTAAACCGCCGCCGCCAGTCGATCGAGAGCCCGCAGGCGGTCATGACCCGCTGGTACTCGCCCGCGAAATGGCGGACGATGGCGAGCGGGTCGACAAAACTCTCGAGCACGTCCTGCGGTACGCGGTACAGGTCGCGGTAGAGCCGGATGGCCTTCTCGTCCTTGTTTGCAATCCGCTTCGAGATGCCGATGACCGGTGCGCCCGTGACGTGGAAGGCCATCGGGTACAGTACCTGCCGCCCCTTCATCCGCCAGAAGCGGGCGATCACGTCCGGCACAATGTAGGTCCGGCCGTGACCTACATGCATGGCGCCGCTCGGGTACGGGTAGGCTACGTTGAGATAGAACTTCTCTTTGCTGCCGGGATTGGACTCAAAGGCATGCAGCCAGCGTTCGTGTGCCTCTTCCTCGAATTTTTCCAGCTTGAATTCTGCCATGGGGTGTCACCTGAACGTGTCCGTGTTATACCGGCCGCAGCCTGATGTTCTCGCTGTTGGG
>CAZMCL010000268.1:0-3026 GCA_964564375.1 uncultured Methanoregula sp.
CTATGGATACCCCCAAGGAGCATCCCGAGGAGGAACGCAGCCGTCCCGAAAAAGAACCCGGCATATTCGTTGGGGAACATAAGTTCCTGCAACTGCCGGTTCTGGAACTCGGCCCGGTCCTGCTGGTTTGTTTTCTGGTAGATGATCCCGAGCAGCGCACGGGCATAGGCGTCATAAGGATTGATTGAAACCGCCCGTTCCAGTGCATCGCCGGACTCAGAGAGCCGGCCGAGTTTCTCAAGCGCAACCCCCAGGTTTATCCAGATATCGGCAGAATAGGGATTGACAGATGCGGCCCGCTGCGATATGGTAACCGCGTCCTCGAATTTTCCAATGGTGATCAGGGCAATTGCCTTGTTATTGAGGATAATATCGTTGTCCGGGTTCTTTTCGAGGATATGGTTGTAGCATTCGAGCGCTTCATGGACCTTTCCCTCCCGGGCAAGGTTCAGGGCGGTTTCCTGGTGCGGATTATTAGCAGGGGACATGCTGTGGTGATTACCCGTTCACATTTTGGATAATTAAATTGTTCGGCTTTTTATGAAAATTGCAAAAAAATTCCGGCATGAACCGGTCAACCGGGGTGAAAATCGCAAAGCCCCATGGCCGGTCTGTGCACAGGAGATACTGCCGGACAATCATGCGATACGTCATCCGCGAAGGGTTTGATAAATACTTCACCGTGTCCAGGGAAAAAGCGTTTTTTTCTGTACCAGCTCTTCGGCAACCCCATTCTGGTGCAGCGTTATTTTTTTGGCAGAGTTATCTCATTGACCGTCCCCGTGATACGGGCCGGTTGATTATTGGCATCCCGTTCGATTGCCTTTCCCCGCACGGATACCCATTTCCAGCTGCCGTCCGCACAGGACAACCTGAGTTCAGTTTCAAAAAGAGGCTTTTTCCCAGAAATATGCTGATAAAAAGCATAGATGGCCCGGGGCATATCAAGAGGATGGACAAGAGATTGTGCACTATTGAATGTGATGGACTGGGGATCTTCTAAGTGAAGTCCAAGGGTACGGCTTGCCCATCCATAGACATCCCGGATCTGCAGGGTACGCATGTCCACATCCCAGATACCGGTATCCCCCGCATTCAGGGCAAGATCCAGTCGTTCCCGGCTTTCATTAAGCTCCTGTGCCTCTTTTTTCCGCTCGGTGATATCGATGATGACCCCCCGCACACCCGTAGGTTCTCCGGTCTCGGGATCGCCGATCTTAGCCCCGTAAATCAGGGCCGGAAACGTGCTTTCGTCTTTACGCACCAGCAGGTATTCCTGGCCGGTGCTCTTTTTTCCCCCTATGGCCTGCCGGAGATCTTCTACTGCCCGCTCCCGGTCTTGGGGTGCGATGAAAGCAAGGATACAGATCGGCTGGTCGGCATCGTCGCGGTTCAGCCCGAACCATTCGTACCCGATACGGTTGGAGAACGTGAGGTTGGAGCTGAGGTCCATCTCGAAGATCGCGACCGGCATAATATCGGCAAAACCCTGGATCATATCCTGTGTGGTCGTGAGGTCCCGTTTGACCGCACAGGATGCCGTAATGTCCCGGAACGATGCAATGGCTCCGGAGACTGAACCGTAGGTATCATAGAGAGGACTCGCCGTGATCCAGAGGTCAGCCCCATTGCCGTTATTGAAATGAGGAATGAAAACCTCCGAGATTATCTTGTCCCCGTTCCGTTCAAAATACCGGTAACGCGGGTCAGTGACAGGATCCTCATGAAGGACAAGGTCGGCAAGGACCGGGCATTTCTCGTGATAAAAGGGCAGGGCATACTCATAGTCGCCCTTGCCGAGAATATCCTCGCTGCGGACGCCGGTCATCTGCTCCATGGCATGGTTCCATGCAATGACCCTGCCGTGGATGTCACGGACGAATGTTGCATCCGGTAAAAAGTTGATGATATCGGTCATCTGCTGCCGGGATTTTTCAAGTTCATCGATAATCCGCCGGCGTTCTATTGCACGCTTGATTTTATACCGGAGCTCGGCAATCATGCCCTGCATGTCATGCCCTTTCTGGATGTAATAATCCACGCCGTTATCAACAGCTTCGATGACCACTTCCTCCCGGCCTTTTCCGGTAAAAAGCAGGAAAGGCAGGTTTCCGTGGCGTGAACGGACCTCTTTTAAAAACCCGAGTCCGTCCATGTGGGGCATATCGTAATCAGAGATGACAGCATCATAGGAATGTTCATGGATCTTTTTAAGGCCCTCCATTGCTGAAAGGGACGTATCGACAGAAAACTCCCCGCCCTTCTCTAAGTAGATCTTGTTCAACCCGAGAAGTACTTCCTCATCATCGACATACAGAACTGAATACATGAAAAAACCTGGATTTTTTGTTAAATACTACTGATTATTGTATAGAACCTGTTTTTTAACCCAGGTTTTTTTCAACAACTCCGTATAAGGTGGAGGGAATTTCCCATATATGCTCTTTGATCTGATTCTGAAAAATCCCCCAATCGTGGATGAAAATATACCCAGAATTCTAATCATCGTCCGTCTTTTGTTCAAGAATAAAATGTAATGTTTATATGCTAAATAAATGCTTTAATGAAGACTTATCCCGCAGCACAGAGTATCAGGCATCGCCCGGCCGGGGGAGCGCAGATCTGATAACTACTATCACTCAATAAAAGCACTGTGCATACCAGGCAGGATACTAACGGCTCCCAATCAGGAAAGTGAAAACAAAAAATGATTATGTTTATTCCTGTTCCCTGTGTTGAAATACTATGATTTCCCGTGCGCCGCTGTTCCGGTTCGCTCTTCTTATCTCCATCCTGTTCATTGCCATACCATCAGCATCCGGCTGGACGATGAGCAGCTGGTCGCAAAACCCATCGGGCACTGAGCTTGCCCCAGGCACACCGGTAACGGCTGCGTGCACTTTTCACTTCGATTCGTGGATGACCGGTTCGACATTCGAGAACGACAATTCGCTGATCATGTTCACCGACCTTAAGGACCCGCACTGGGTCGTGACAAAGGTCGAAGCCATGGACGGCCAGGAACC
>CAZMCL010000269.1:0-3024 GCA_964564375.1 uncultured Methanoregula sp.
GGAGATCTCAAAGCCCAAAAAGAACCCGATCAAACGCCATTCCAGTCCCGAAAAAGTGTTTACCAAAGATGAATTGCAGGAGACCCTGGGCACCCTGCAGATCGAGATGCTTGAACTGCACTACCTCCTCTTCAAGCGCAAGATTCCCTTAATGATCGCGTACGAGGGCTGGGATGCGGCCGGCAAAGGAGGCAATATCACGCGGGTTGCAAAGTTCATGAATCCGCTGGGATATTATGTAGTCCCCGTAGCAGCGCCTACCGATCACGATAGGCAGTACCACTACCTCCGCCGGTTCATCAAACATTTCCCGACCCGCGGGGACATCGCCATCTTCGACCGGAGCTGGTACGGGCGGGTGCTTGTCGAACGGGTAGAGCAGTTGTGCTCAGAAACCGAATGGCAGCGGGCGTACGGGGAGATCAACGAGATGGAGGAGGACTTCATCTACTCGTCCGGAGGCGGGATCGTCAAGTTCTGGCTGGAGATCAGCAAGGACGAGCAGCTCAAGCGGTTCCAGCAGCGGGCTGGAGATCCCTTAAAGATCTACAAGATCACCGAAGATGACTGGAGGAACCGGGAAAAATGGGACCTCTATGATGCGGCAGTCGATGAGATGCTGGCCCGGACGAGCACGGAGTATGCCCCCTGGACCGTTGTCGAATCGAATGACAAGTGGTTTGCCCGGGTCAAGGCCTTAAAAACCGTTATTGCGGCAGCCCAGAAACTGCTCTGATCGCCCGCAAAAAAACCGGAAAACGGGTGTTTGCAGATCGCCCATTCTCTTTTTTGTATCCCTTCTGGCAATTTACGAAAATTCCGAATTTTTCTGCCAGTCCCCGGCGATTATTTCCGGGAAAACCCGGGCGTGCAGGGCAGGCCCGGAATAAACATGTAAAACGAGTTGTCCGCAAGTACCAGGGAAAAAATTATTCGCGGGAATTGGCATCCGCATTCGGGCCATCCCGGAGCACATCCCGCAGGGTTTTGCGGAACTCATCATCATGGCGGGCAAGATCGAAGAGGACGTTGCGCATGGTCTCCGGACGCTGTTCGTTGTTCATATCGTGGAACTGGGCGAAATAGGCGCACGCATCGATGATCACGTCCGCACGGCCCTGGTACTTCAGTTTCGCAATGGCATCCAGTTTCTCAACCAGACCGGTTGGCATCTTCAGGGTGATCTCTGTCTCGTCCCGGGTCATACACATCGGGTTACTTTTTAAAGATATATAAAATGGCTGTTGGATGTTCTGCCATCCTGCGGCAGGGGGCTTTTACCGGTCAGCGGGAAAAGCCGCGGTGAAGGCCCGCCTCCGCCGCTATTCGGATTGCATCTGCATATTCCCGGGCAGAAACCGGGCGGAGCAGTGCGTAATACCGCTGATCTTTGGCCGCCAGTTCTGCCGGTAATACTGACCTTGACCAATTATACTGGTCCATGATATTTACATACGTGTCCCTTGAGACATTGCCGGCAATCCATGGCAGGACAACATCGCTTCCCGCAAGGTTCTCCGGCAGCACAAGATGCCGGACGAGAAGTCCCCTGACCGCAATCCCATCAAAGATAACAAGGTCGCCGACCTGCCGGTGCATCTCCCGGATTGCTGCCTGCATCACCTCCACGTAATCCGGGGCATGCGAGAGCGCCGCGGCAACCTCGTTGCTCCCGTATTTGGCGTCCGGCATGTAGATGTCGATGATCCCGTCAAGGAGCCTGAGTGTTTCTACAGAATCATACCCCCCGGTGTTGTAGACAAGGGGGATGGAAAGCCCGCGTCCCGCTGCAATGCCAATGCTCCTTATCAGCTGCGGGACGATGTGGGACGGGGTGACGATGTTGATGTTATGGCATCCGCCTTCCTGCAACCGCACCATCATGCCGGCCAGTTTTTCTAAGGATGTCTCACTGCCCCGCCCGCCACGGCTGATATCGAAGTTCTGGCAGAATTCGCAGGCAAGGTTACAGTGGGTAACAAAGATGGTACCCGAACCCCCGCGCCCGATAAGTGGCGGTTCTTCACCGAAATGCGGACCATAGCTGGAAATCACCGGTAAAAGCCCGGTCCGACAGAAACCCCGCCCGCCCTCCAGCCGGTTTACCCCGCACCTCCTTGGGCAGACCGTGCAGGACGCGAGGAGTTCAGATGCCAGTTCAGCCCGTTCTGTGAGTTCCCCCGATTCGTGGAGGCGCAGGTATCCCGGCTGCATAGATTCCAATCGTATTATCAAAAAATAAAATATGGTATGCCCTACGGTGCCGGGCCGGCCATGTCTTCCGTGATGCGTCCATCAAGCGCGGTCACGAACCGGAGGCCGGTGCAGGCGCCGGATGCCAGATCGTCGATGCCCATCTGCTGCTCCCAGTCCCGGACTTCATCAAGCACGGCAGCCGTTGCCGGCATCTTCGGTACGGCGCGACAGCCGAGATCGCCCGGTGTTGCATCGAAGGTGCCGATCCGCCGGGCGATCGTGATTGTCTCCTCCTTGTCATACGTTATCAGCGGGTGGAGAACGGGGACGGTGACACCATCGGCAATCACATTAAGGTTTGCAAGGGTCTGGGACGCCACCTGCCCGAGGTTCTCGCCGGTGACTACGGCAAGGGCGCCCTCGTGGGCCATCATCCGGCCGGCAATATTTACCATGAACCGCTTGCAGATCACGCACCGGTAGCGAGGGGGGACTTTGAGTTCGCTCATCCGGTCAAAGAGCGGTTCGTTGCTCGCGATGACGAGGGAGACCGGGTTGCCGGCACACCAGATGGAGAGTTTCCGGTGATTGTCGATCGCTGCAGCGGTCACATCGGTTCCTGCCCAGCGCCCGGCATCGAGATACAGGTGCGTGATCTCGCAGCCCCGTTTCATGGCAAGCCACGAGGCTACGGGCGAGTCGATGCCCGCGGAGAGTAAGACAAGCACCCGCCCCTGGGTACCCCACGGCAGGCCTCCCGGTCCCGGGATACGCCGGTCGTACACCAGCCCGCCGAAATCCCGGACTTCAATAAAGACCTCGTAGTCG
>CAZMCL010000270.1:0-3008 GCA_964564375.1 uncultured Methanoregula sp.
GCTGATTCAGCCGTTCGAGTGCGCGGGAGTTCTGAATCTTGTACCCGTAGCCCGCCAGGAATTCTGCAGCAGTTACGTGCTGGCTGGCGAGGGAGAGTGTTGGTCCGCCGGTAAGATCGATTGCGTTCTGCTGGTCGCTCTCAACAATGTAGAGCGCCCTCATACCATTATCCCGGGCAAACATGTACGCCCCGATGCTCATCGGCTTCGTACCACCGGTAATATTCAGGATCCACTCACGGTCCGGATCGCTGGCATGTGCGGCTGTTAGGGACATTCTGATTTCATCGAAGGAATTCTCCTTTTTTATCTCAGTGACGCTGTACTTCCGGGAATAATCCAATCCGCCGGCAGCAAGCGCATCCAGGAACAACGGGAGTTTCTTTTTCATCCGGTCTGTGATGACCAGGACAAGGTAATCCGGCCGGATCGCTTTCACGGTCAGCAGGTTGGGGATGTGCTGGTCGCTAACGAGACAGACAAGAGTGGTCATCGGCTATCACCATCGCTTCTTCGAACCCTGCTGTTTCATTCCCCGTTTATTCTGATCATGGTATCCTGAAGATCCGTGATGAGAGGGCCCGGCTTTTCCGCGACCGGAGGAGAACCCAGTGGAGTTACTTCCCTTCCGGTAAATTTTTGAAGGAGAGTAAGTCTTTCCCGCAATGGAGAGGCGGGATGTGTACTCCTCCTTTGCTTTGGGGATCTTCTCATCCTGCTTCAACAACTGCATCCGCCCGTATCCGGCGTTGGTCTTACCCCCGATGCCCCAGTGTTCAAGGGCTTCAGACAGGATCGTGAATGCCAGATTCTGCCATTTTCTGCCGTTTTCATCCGTGATATCGCAGGATGCCGCGATGCAGAACGTTCCGCTGACCGAGAGAAACGAGACCGGAATGGGATCGTCAAAATCCGTCGGCGCACCATCCCCGTTATAATAATGGCTGTGATGGGGCGTCATGATGTCCCGGCAGAGAGAATCCACGAGCGAATCGGGATGGATCAGAGCATCGTGGAAGATGATGTGACCGGAATCATCGCTGGCTCCAAAGAGCGTTTTATAGTACTCTTCGTCTCTCTTGAATCTCGTGTCCTTCTCTCCCAGCACACAGTCGCAATAATGTGAAGCGAGACCTTTCAGGGCAGAGCCGGGAATATACGGTGTGCCGTATGTATGGTGCAGGGTAAGGCCGGTCTCAAGGACATTCTCGCCGCCAAGGCCCAGCACCATCCGTATCCCGTCTTTGGTTCTGAACATTCCCTTGGACCCGGTCAGCCCTTCTATGGATTTCTTGTAGGCTGCAGTGTAAACGGTTTGCGAGTTTTGAATGGACATCTGGATGGCATGGTAAAGATCCTTCCTGGCATCTTCATGATTGTCCTGCTTGACCGCGATCCTGAGGTACCGGTTCATGACGAGTCCCGCGTGAGAACACTCTGGAAGCGTACCAGTATTTTCAGCCCATAACGATGACACCTTTTCCCGGCATGCATCCTCAAAGGGGGCCATGATCATACCTCCTTTAAGAACGCCTCTGCATACCTCTTGAGCCAGGTGGCAGAATCGATGGCTTCCTGGGTCATCTGCTGGTAATCCATCAGTGAGGCCGTCCGGCTTTTCGTATGCAGATCTGTCCCATCGGGATATCCCATGACCTTTGACAGGTGGCCCAGATACAGAATCCCGGTCTTCTGCCCGTTCGTTGTCTCTTTGTTCTTCTCCTTGGCGAGCACGAAAGCAGTTGCCTGCACCAGCCCACAGGTATGAACGAGCGCCGGGAATTTTTTTGCCAGACGTGCATACTCTTCATTCTCCGGCTTGATACCCCGGATAATTGCAGAAGCGATCTCTGCCCGTCGTTGCTTCTTGGTTCTGTCAGGCATAGTCTCAACCCTGCGTGAACAGGCATCGTGCCCGCCCTTTTCCAACGGTTGCTTTCCCGCCGATCTGGATATTCTTCAGTTCACTTCCGCAGAATGTTTTCTCGATATCGGGATGCGTCACTCCCTTCCGGTAGATGCGATCGCACCATGCGATTCCGGCAAGGATGGTCTCAGCGGGAAGCGATTCCTCGTACCAGAGAGCACCTTTTTTCACGATCTTTCTTGTGTCATCAATCCTGATATGGGCTGATACTTCTGATCCCTGGGTGGCAAGGAAGGTGAACGTATCGTCAGGAACGATGGCAAACCGTTCTTTGAACATCGCCTGCCAGGTAGGATCAATTGGATATAATTTACCAGCGAGATAGGTAGCCCATTCCTCTGCAACCTTACTGGTCGTATCTGCGGTAAAATCCAGGTCCTCGAAAAATACTTTCCGCGAATTGTTGTCCAAATGGGCAAGTTTGGATGCTTGTGCCGTCAGGACTATCCCCTCCGTTGCGTGTGGAACGCCTGGTATTATCTGTCCGCCCGCAGCTTCGAGATCCCGCCGTATCCGTGCAAGCACCATCCTGCTGGTCACGTAGGCAAAAGTTCCGTGCAGGCTCCGTATTGGCATACAGACGATATGGGCATCAGTAAAGACAAGGGAACCGGCATTGGATTCCAGGTCCGTACCACCTGTACCAAATGCGGCATTGATTTTTTCTTCGAGCCCTTTCTTTTTTGTCGCATCGTCCTCCCCATCTCTCATCCGTTCGAAGTGATCCCGGAGGACGCCTTTCACAGCAGAGCCGGGAACAAACGGCCAGTTGGTCACCTTCTCGCGCATGATGGGCATATCGATAAACCCGACGCCCTTTCCCGCCCCGACATGGAGCGGGGTGATGGCCTGCAACCAGTACATTTTCGTAAAATTTTCTGTCATATGTTATCCCACCTGTTTTTTTGGTATGCTTTCATCGTTTTGTTCAGAATTCCAGATTCCCCAGAGTGCGAGCCCAAACCCGTCTTTGCAGTCCTGGGCATTGTCGCTCACCGGTTGGAGCCAGCAGTTGACAAGTTCGGCGGCGCTTCCGGATTCAACCGAGAAGAAGTACACGGCACCTGCGGGTACTGCCCTC
>CAZMCL010000271.1:0-3007 GCA_964564375.1 uncultured Methanoregula sp.
TGGGGTGATGGAGAAACTTGTCGGGCTTGAAACCAGAACTGTACTGGAAGGTGCACTGTCGGCAATCGATGCGGCCGAGGCCCACCACCCAATCTGGGTATCCCCCTCCATCGCAAGAGTTACATCAAGCCCCTGTTCACCGATGAAAACGGTATTACCAAGAGAGATGGTGTTGATCGCTCCGCTCACAGGACCGATAAAAAAACAGAGCATCAGAAGGAATAAAATCCGTAAACGTGGAAACGGTAATGCCATAATCATCCTCTCCTTTTTTGACTATTTAAAGTTTTCAAGGGGGGGAAATTCCACCAGAATAACGATGGTTTCTCTACTGAAAAAATGATGAAGCACCCCATGATATCAGCGCGGGGTAATTTTCATTCCATCACTGTCGATGACGACAAATGATCCCGGGGGTATTTTGTATTCCTTAAGTACAGTACGAACATTCTCCTCATCAGCACATTCCGCCTTTTTACGATCCAGCAGGTTTTTTGCAATCGCCATGGCATCCTGCCATGAGATTTCACTGCCAAGGCCAGGACACGGGAATGTCTGGACACGCTCTCCGGAGAGGATAAAAGGATACGTCCTGCAGATCCATGGTCGGTTCTGGTAAATACTGCACGCACCATCGTCAAGAAACCTGCAGTTCTCATTATTACGACGAATACACCACCCGATGGTGAAGGAGTTCCCCTCTTCATCTTCGATTTTTTCCGGGTACGGTTCAGCAATTTCCTGCCACGGGAACCCGGACAAATCCATGATCTGCCGTATCTCTGCAGGGGTTACCATAACAAGATTCGAATCCTTCTCTACTGCAGAACAGCAGGCCCCGCATCGTATACACTGGAACCCGATGGATTGTACGATTCCTGCAATCCTGTTGATATCGTCCATGGCTGATATAACCGGTTATTTGGTCTGCTCGAGGGAAATGCGATTGAAGTTTTCAAATACCCGTTTTCCCTCAAAAGTATGGCTCACTTCCGGATGCCACTGCAGACCATAGATGTGCTTATCCAGCCGTGCAATGGCTTCAGCACCGCAGATCGATGAACGGGCCAGGCGGATAAATCCCTCAGGGACCCTGGCAACCTCATCAGCATGGGAGGCCCAGACATTCATTGTATCAGGATATCCATTGAGGATCTCCGCCGGTTCAATTATTTCTACATCAACCGGGCCGTATCCCCCACTTTTTCCTGAAGACACACTCCCACCGAACCGTGATGCAATTATATGAAGACCAAGACAGATCCCCAGAACAGGAAGACCAAGATCCAGGTACTGGGCACAGTTGCCGGCACGTTCCAGTGTCGGACCACCCCCCAGGATAATTCCCCGGCAGTTGCCGGCAACCTGATCAGCCGGAGTTGTGTTGGGGATTAACGATACTTCGATATCCAGATCGCGTAATGCGCGATGGATAAGATGATTGAACTGCCCAAAATTATTCACAACATAGATGGGAAGCATTGTACTGAAGTTTGGTTGTGGAATCCTATTAAGCCTGTTCAGGTAAAGGTATTGACCGTTGAGAGGATCTTATTCCGGATCTCTTCTTCGGGATGCCCGAGCAGGTGGGCAAGGCACATCGCTCCTCCGGCTCCCATCCCCTCTTTCACTTCCCCGATACAATACCGGGCAAGACCGGAATGGCCAAGCGACCCGAATGCCGGATCAACGTAGAACATCCCGACACCGATTTCACCCGCGAGGTGTCGGACATTTGCCGAGGGATCATCCCGAACATAGCAGGTCGTGACAATGGGTGGAATGCAGTTTTTCAATGATTTGATTATGGCGGCTACTGCAAGCATCTGCGTGCCACCGGCAAGCAGGACTGTCCCTGAATAGGACTTGGCAATCCCGGCTGCAACCGGCATCATGGGGTCGCCGGTATATTTTACAATATCGAGCGGGTCGGTTATCCCGTCCTTCTTTATTCGGGCGAGTGAAGTCTGGCAGATCTCCTCTTTTATATTCAAGGGATTTGCTGCAAAACTGCTGCTGACCGAAGCCTCGTAGCCAAGCGCTCTGAGAACGCAGAGAGCTGTTGTTGTGCCCCCGGGGACGCATTCTCCCAGCACGAGCAGATCACTATAGGCCGACAGAATTTTTCCCAGGGATTCGCCCCTGTTGAAAAGATCCCTTGCAGAAGGAACGGCATTAGTGAACCGTGGATCTTCTCCAGACTTGCCATAGACATCATAACAGGGAACCGTAGGAGAGTGACAGAGACCGGCATTGATAAAGACGGGGGGCAGGTTACAAAGATCCATCATCGCGCGGGTGATCGTTGCCGGTGTCGGGCACCCGGTCGGCGTATTGGGTTTGACTGGATAACTCGTGATGGATCCATTTGCTATCAACTCTGCGTCCAGAACCGGGGTGAGAAGGGTTTTTTCTGCCGTTGGGCCTGCACCGGAAACACCCGGAACGGTTGAGAGGAGGGTATTTGCCAGGATGCCACAAAAGACCGGTTTTTTAAATGAAATACCGGGTTCTGCTGAGAGGAATGCCATAGTATTCATCGCATATTTCTGCACCGGCAGGATTGAAGATTTCGATCCGGGATAATTCCACAACGGTATAATAGTCTGTTCGATCCAACACCTATTGACATGTTTGAGATCGAACAGCGGTTGCGTGATAAAGGCATCAACCTTGACGATATCGTTTCCGCCGCCATGGGCCTCTATGTCTCGCATGGCATGCCGGATGATCAGGCTGCTGTCGAGATTTTAAAAAAGATCCGGAAATATCTCGATGATCCCAATGTTGCATCCCTTCTTCTTGGTGCAATTCTCCTGGAAGATGAGCTCTATACGAAAAGGAAAAACTCTGAGATTGCAGATGACCCGGTATTCCTTTTAAGCGACGAGATCATCGGCATGGCAATCGCAGAATGTATCGGCGGAACGTATGCGCGTTTTGAGTTCACCCGGTATGACCAGAAGAAGCCCGGTATCCTTGCAACGCTCGGCCCGTTTCTTGATGA
>CAZMCL010000272.1:0-3003 GCA_964564375.1 uncultured Methanoregula sp.
GAAGTGGAGATGTACGACCGGGTAGAGACTATCCGGATCGTCTCTCCCGGCTCCTACGAGCTGAACCTCGAGAAGATGGCGCAGGGCGATGAAAGGATCGTCAGCGTGGGCAAGGAGGGATCTTATATCATCGACCTGATGTCGATGACCAAGGACAATCCCAAAGGGAAGCGGAAGAAGAAGTGACGGATTTTCATACTCTTCCTTTTTTTAATAGTTTTTTAAAACTCACTAACGCTCGCGGGGGTTTCACCGCGTTGGCATCTCGCCCCGCACACCATCGTATGGCGCCGGCAGTTGCAGCCTCCGGAAGAACTCATCACAGAAGATCAGGCTGTTGATCACTGCCCATTCCGCACATCCGTGACCGAGGCACTTGTCCGGGAAGAACGGCAGGTTGCCTGTGGCAAGCGGGTTGGTGGCAAATTTCTTCCGGAGGCGCTTTTCGAATTTCGCACCGGTTGTTTCCACATTCAGTTCCTGTGTTCCGCGTTCTCCAATCACCACCCACTCCCGCTTGTAGTGCATGAGATGGTTGCGGATCTCAATTAAGTCGCGGATATTGTCAAATGCCAGGTCGCCCTCCTCAAACGGGGGCTTTTTGGCGATGGCGAGGATCTTCTGATATTTGGTGAGCATCGGAGCGCGATCGAAGTTCTTCTCGTTCGTCCACATCTCGTGAATCAGATGCAGGAGCGCTTCGTGCTTCTCGTCCGCATAGAAATACGCCTCATCTGCGGCATCGGCATAGAGCTCGTTGATGGTGGATTCAAGGAACGCCACCGAAGAGAGAACTGAATTAAGAATGAACGCCTCATGCCGGATCTGAACATCTGTGGGGATGTTTCGAACCTCACGGTATTCCTGCTCGATCAAAAACCCGAGCTGGCAGAGTAGGGCTGCTGACTGGATATAGCGCACGGAGAAGCAGTCCCGGAACCGGATCGCGGATTCTTCGTCGCTGGTCTCAAGGGGGATCTTGTCCATCCGTACTATCTCTATTCCGTGCGTGAGGTAAAAAATGTTCAGATACACGGATAATTTGGTTTTCATTGCGTCTGGCAGGTTTGCGAAAAGGGGGATGCCAATGACATTTCTGCCCAAGAGCAGGATTACCGGATCGGGAAGATCTCAATCGATAAGAAGGGCATGGATTTTCTTCTCTGATTTTGAATTCTGTACTTTTTATCCCGCAGGTTCTTTGAGAGATTCAAATAATTAGGCATAAATATCAATTGGATAAAAATTATAGTCATTGGATGGTTTTATGAAACGGTTCTTAGCTGTGTGCCTTATGGCCCTGATGCTGGTTTTTGCAATTTTCATTGCAGGATGTACGGATGATAGAAAAAGCACAAGTCTTCCGGTTCCGGCAGGCCAATCCAGCCAGGCAGTGACTGTGCCCTATGGTGAGGATGTAGCCGTATCACTCGACTCCCCGACTTCATCTGAGATTTACCTTACCATGACCGCCCGTGCGAATTCCGAGAAGCCCGGCGGCGGACGTTCCTTCATGAGGATCCGGGTGAACGACAAGGAGATTGGGAGTGAGCGGCTGGTCAACAAGAACCTGAACTTCACCTACAATATCAATAACTTCAGGACAACCTATTACAGCAAGAATATGTCCGCGTGGTACCTGTTCTTCTCCCCGGACTTTGTCTGGTATGCCAACACGAACGCTGTAGACCATATCATCGAAGGCAATCCCTACGAGTACAAATTCGATGTCACCGATATGGTGAACCGGGGTGCGCCCAACGAGATCGTGATCGAGAATATCGGTGATGAGGTAGCTGCCCAGTACACCAATCCCAGTGACATAGAATTCTATAAAGCGGCTCCCATCATCATCAACCCCATCCGGCTTGATGGCAAGGGCACAGACATGGTCCAGATCACAAAGACTGCATCGCCGACCCGGATCATTGTCGGCAAGAAGTCCGTTGTGACCGTGACCGTGAAAAACAACCTGCCCGGCAGCATCACTGATGTAGAGATCCGCGATGCTGATCTGCCTCGCGGTCTGAACGGGAAGACCATAACCGGCAAACTGGACAACCCCATCGCATCGGGAGACACCTTCACGGTCACGTACGAAGTCACTGCTGATAAGGAAGGGGCGTATACTCTTGGCGCCGCAACAATGACTTTTGCGGATGCTACCGGCAACTACCAGAAGCTGAGTTCCGGCACTGCGACGGTCACGGTCATTTGAATTTTCTTTTTTTCCCTGCTGTTTCTGGTACACAATTAAAAAAAATCATTCCGAAAGACTTTCCACTCATGCAAAAAATTGTTGCATTGACAACATTTATGCATCCAGACCTCCACCTGTTGTGGTGCACATGAAATCACCGTTCAGTGAAGAGATCCCCTTCGGAGCTGTGGTCTCTATCACGAGCCGCGGCCGGTTCGTTTTCCTCAATGACCGGCTCCGCCCGCTGGGCCTCTCCGCCGGCCAGTTCCCGGTCCTGATGCTGCTCTTTAAAGAGCAGAACATCATGCAGGAGACCCTTGTCCGGCACTATCACCTCGATAAGGGCACCATTGCCCGAGCAGTAAGGAAACTTGAGGATGCCGGGTATATCCGGAGGATCATAGACCCCGCCAACCGCCGGGCGGTTCGTCTCTTTCTCACCGAAAAAGGCGAGCGGGCAGCACCGCTCCTGAAAGAGATCAACCACGAGTGGGAAGAACAGATCTGTACCGGCCTCACAAAGGGAGAGCAAAAAACGCTCAACACCCTGATGCGCACGGTCGCAGCGAACAGCCACAGGAGTATGCTGGATGATGGAGGATTCCACAATGCAGGTGAATGATACTCACGAACCGGAACTGGTTGCCAGGCCGGAGATTCCCAGTACCGCAGGCATCGCGCTCCTGATGGGAGACCCGAAGAAGGCCATAATCAAACTCTCCGGGCCAATGATCGCCGCGATGCTGTTGATGTCCACGTACAACATCGTCAACGCCATCTGGGTCGCCGGGCTTGGCTCCGAT
>CAZMCL010000273.1:0-3003 GCA_964564375.1 uncultured Methanoregula sp.
TCTTCTTTTGAATCCTCTGCTATTTCGCTGATGGACTTCTCTTCGAGCACATCATCGTGGATGTCCCCTTCTTTGACATAGAGGAACTTCTTGTTGCCGCAGCTGGCGCACCCTTTTAGGATCTCCGTTGATCCATCCTGATATTCGCGCCCACATTTAGTACACTTGTGCGGCATCGTGCTCACCCGAAGTATTCGAGCATTGTCTCGTAGAGGTCCTCGACGTTCCTGCCCTCAAGGCCCGAGATGGCGACCACCGGGTGCTGGGGGAACGCGCTCCGGATCCGTCCCGGCGCTGCATCGGGGAGATCGATCTTGTTAGCCACGATGATGACCGGGAGGTCACGGGCCTCGATGATCCCGACCATCATGATGTTGACCTGCATGAACGGGTCAAGGGTCGAGTCGAGCATGTAGACCACGCCGTCGATGTCCTCGCGCAGCCAGTGCATGGCCTCGGCAACGCCTTCAGTGGCCTCCCGTGCGCGGATGATCGCCTCATCCTTCTCCATGCCGAATTCGAGGAACTCGTGGTAATCGATCTTCGTCGTGACACCGGGCGTATCCACGATGTCCATCGTCACCGTGTTCCCGTTAGCACCGGAGATGATGATATCCTCCTTCTTTCTTGCCCTGCGGGTCTCGTGCGGGATCTCGCTCACGGGGCCGAGCGCGTCACCGGTCCAGTCCCGCGCAATGCGGTTGGCAAGCGTGGTTTTGCCGGCGTTCGGAGGCCCGTAAATACCGATGCGGGTCCGCTTCTTCTTGAAAAACTGATTGAGGAAATTTGCAAATTTCTTCTTCACTTTTCCGTAAGTCTGGATAAATATCTTCAATTAACACCTCGATTCCCCGAAGATGTATCCGGGTAGTGTGGTTCTGAGCTAATACGTAGGTACATTTAGAATACGCACTTTATTAGGTTTCTCGTAACGGACTCTATCCGTCCCGCCGGGAAGGTGTAATTGTTCGGATCTGGTATTACTGTGGAGCATGAGGTATTGCCCCTGCCAAAATGGATTTATACAAAGGGAGGGGAGTATGCTAATTGTAAAGGCACTTTTTAGGAGGTGACTCATGAAAAAGACATCCAATGCAATCCGGTTTGAGACCAAAGTTCCCCTGCGGGAAGTCATGAACCGCGACCCGACCTCCCTTGCGCTTGGGGCAACTGTCGCAAAAGCGGCAAAGACCATGTGCACGGCAGGAGTGGGAAGCGTAATCATCCTCGAACACAACAAGCCCATCGGGATCGTGACCGAGGAGGACATCAACTGCAAGGTGGTGGCAAAGGACCTCAAGCCAAGCACAGTGCGTGTGAACGATATCATGAGTACGCCACTCATTACGGTGAGTGCGGACGAGACGGTAGGGTGTGCAGCCCATATGATGGTGAAGCATAAGGTACGGAGGCTTCCGGTTGTGGACGAGACCGATAAGGTTATCGGGATCGTTACCGTGCGCGACCTCCTGACCGTCTCCAGTGCAGTCAACGATCTCCTGGAAGACTTAATCGAGATCAACCGCGAGGAGCTCATCGAGCCGGGAATGTGCAACCGCTGCAGCCAGATGTCCGACGACTTAAAGAGGGTCGATAATCTCATGCTCTGCGCCCGCTGCCGTGAGGAGGAAAACCTTACATGAGGACAGCACAGGATTTCATCGTCGAGATCCCTGTGCTGAAAAACACCGACCAGATAACCAAGGCGCGCCAGATCTTAAGGGACGACCGCTTCCGTGAAGTCTATGTCGTGGACAAGAAAGAAAACCTCCTCGGCTATATCGATATCACTGACGGTCTCCGGGTTACGGCGACGAAGTCGAACGTGACCGTGGAGGGGTTCATTAAGGACGCGCCGGCGGTTCATGGCGGGGACTCTATCGAGACTGCGGCAAAACTGATGCGGGACTACCACACGGACAGCGCCGCGATCATTAACAGCGAGCCACACATTGTCGGAGGCGTCCTGCTTGCGGACCTCTTTCCGGTGATCATATCCCGGAACGAACTCCTCGGCACGGTCGCGGACCAGATGTCGACAAAGGTCGTATCAGCCGCGCCGGAGAACGAGATCCAGAAGGTTTACGCGATGATCCTCGAAAGCGGGTTTACGACGTTTCCGGTCATTCACAAGAAGCGGCTGGCCGGGATCATCTCGCGCCGCGACCTGATCAGTGCCCGGCGGGTGCGGTCGGCGATCGCACAGCATAACCAGACCCGGATCGAGACGGTGATGATCCGCGATGTCTTCACCATCGGTCCTGACGAGCCGGTCAGCGCGGCAGCCGAACTGATCGTTGCACATGATGTGAGCATGCTTCCGGTTATGGATGGGGAACGGATGGTCGGGGTCATCAACCGCCACGACGTGCTGCGTGCACTTGCGTGACTGACCACGAACCCGGGCAATGCCCGTAATGAACCTATCAAAAGATCATCAGGTCATAAGGAGGGTGATAATGCACCAGAATAATAAAGGCATCAAACAGGGCGACAGGCTCTTAAAGATGCAGGGAAAACTCGACCGCGGACCGGTGGAGTTCGAATCCCATATCGTGAAACAGGATGGCGAGATCATGGCAATCGCAACGCAGGATGTGATATCCTGCCCGCCGACCCAGACCATTCTTGCGGCAGCCGAGCAGATGACGAAGAGCGGTTTCCGCCGTCTTCCCATAACCGATGCCGGCACGCGCAAGCTCCGGGGAATCATCACCTCCGGGGATGTCATCAATTTCATGGGTGGTGGTGACAAGTACCAGCTCGTGAAAGTACGGCACGGGGGCAACCTGCTTGCGGCCGTCAACGAGAGCGTACGCACGATCATGACGCAGCAGCCCGAGACACTCACGTGCGATGCAAGGATCAGCGATGCAGTTGATGTGATCATCGACAAGAAGATCGGGGGTCTCCCTATCGTTGATAAGGATGGCGTCCTCGCAGGCATTGTCACTGAAAGAGATGTGCTGCGGGTGCTTGGGGCGGAACGGAGCACGCTCAATG
>CAZMCL010000274.1:0-3000 GCA_964564375.1 uncultured Methanoregula sp.
CCATCGTGTGGGAAACCTCCTTTGAGATGAAACCCCCGGCCATGAACATTGCAACATTTGCCTGTGAACAGTTGGTGTCCCCCCCGGCAATGCAGCCGTGCTTCTGTGCAATGGATACTATTTGGGGCCAGAGCCATTCCATGTCCCGGCCGCCGAGCACGGCCCGGGCAAAGAGCATGCCGGTGATATCATTGCGTATGATCGCGTAATCGGAAATTTCCTTGCCGCCCATCGACTCGATGGAGAGGATATCAGCCGATGGTGCGCACGCTTCAAAGGATTCGAGAACCGCAGTTGCACGATCCGAGTCCCGCATATTCACCATGTCGGGTTTCCTTATGTCCGCAATCGTTGCCCGGTATGCCGCGTTAATACCGAATTTTTCCCGGTACTCCGTGATCTGGCGGACGCTCTGTTCAGCGATCTTCATCCCCCATACGGGGTTCTTTGTCATCTGGAACACATGTTCGTTCTCGATGACAAGGGCCGGGTGCCCGACATGAACACAGCGTTCCAGCGCAGCATCATTCGCCCGCTCATATTCCCGGAGCAGGGTCTGGAGGCTCTTCTCGCTCCCCGGCCGGGGGTGCGGCTTGATCTCCGGGATTACCGGGCCCCCGCCAATCGTAAGACCGTTCCGGGTCTCCACCGGATGGAGTGCCGTCCCGAAGATCATCGCATCCGGGCTGTGGTATGCCATTGAGCTGGTCAGTTTCATGGTTCATGCCTCCTGTTTTTTTATATCGTCCGGGGGATCTTTACCCGTTCCGTTTTTTCCGGATTTCCTGCCATCCGAGCCCGTCAAGGGCATCCTGTGCAACCAGCGGTGCAATGCCCGCCTCCTTCCCCCAGATCCCAAGGTCATAGCTTGTGGCAAACTCCTCGCTCACCGCCCCGCCGCCGCAGACAAACGGGATGAGAATGTTCCGCTCCTTCAATTTTTCGGCAATACGGGGGAATGCAGTCATGGTTGTCGTCATCAGGGCCGTTCCGGAGAGCATGACCGGTTTATGAACAATACATGCTTCAACAACATCATCGACCGGAACATCGGCACCGAGATTGATGACTTCAAATCCGGCAGCATTTAAAAGGGCGTTGACAATTACCTGTCCGATATCATGGATGTCGCCCTCTGCCGTATGGGTAACCACGCGGGCCTTCTTCTCCATGGCCCTGCCCATCTTCTGCTCGCAGAGGGTTATTCCGGCTATCATGGCATCGGAGGAGAGGATCACCTGAGGGAGGAAATAGACCCCTTCGTCCCAGAGGCGGCTCACCTCTTTCATGGCCGGTACCAGGCATTGGTCTATGATATCCCCGGGGGTTTTTGTCTCAAGGACTTCCCGGACCAGGTCTTTGAGTCCTTCATCATCTCCAAGGATGAGACAGTCAGCCACTTTCTGGAACTGATTGTCATCAGAGATCTTCCGGGGCTGTTTTTGGGCTACCTCACCGGTAATATCGTACCGGGTGAAGATCTTCGAGAGGTTCTGTTCAGGTTTCATCCATTCTCCTCCGGCGGGATCGGGCTGGAGCGGCAACATCCACTGTATACCACCCCATAGTTATCAGGAAGTATTTCTGTGTTCCCCTTGTGCGGGCTGATCCGGAATTGTCCCGGAAATGCAGCCGGACTCATTCCCTCCATGAAGATTGGGTAATCCACGCTGGTGACGGGTAGTTTTCCCCCCGGATATGAACAGCGCACACCCGGGATACCCGTCCGATGACGGTAACCCGGGCATGATGCATCCATGACCGTACCGTTAATTGTCATTGTTCCAGACACCCCCCCTGATATGGACTTCTTCAGCCTGCCTGCGCTCGGCAAGGTTTCGCAGGATTGCCTGTACGGCAGCGATCTTTCCTTCGCGGGTTATGGACGAGAGCCGGACTTCATAGGTAACTTTCGATCCATCTTTATGGACGCCGACAATCTGGAAAACCGGGGCGATATTCCCTTTGAATGCCTGCCGGATGTGGTACGCAACCATCCGGGCAGAATTCCTTGTAAGTATCTCAGAGGTCAGTACATTTTTCCCCAGCATTTCCGTCCGGGAGTACCCGGTCTCATCGTCGAATTTTTCGTTCAGGTCAAGGATTATTCCTGCCCCATCTATAATCGCGATGACATCGCCTGCCCGGGTAAAGAGATCCCGGTATTTCTCCTCACTTGCAAGGAGCGCCTCTTCTGCCTTCCTGCGTTCGGTAATATCCCGGATAACCCCGACAATAAAGGAGTTTCCCGATTGATCGGTATAAAGCGTCTTCTTGGTCAGGATGGTGTGGGTCTGGCCGGCGGCATCGGTGAGCTGCTCCTGGTTGGTATTCTCCGCTCCTGAGAAGAACACGAGTTCATCCTTCTGCCAGAAAACATCCGCCTCCTCTTTTGGGAAGAAATCATAATCGGATTTCCCGATGAGTTCTTCCCGCTCATGCCCCATGAACCCGCACATGCTGTCATTCATGAGAACCCACCGGTGGTTCCGGTCTTTGACAAATACCGGATCCGGGATGGCATTCATGATCTTGTCCAGGTAGTTCCTGGCTTCGGTCAGGGCGACTTCCTTCTCTTTAAGATCCGTTATGTCCTCAAGGGTTTCGACAGCGCCGATGATCTTCCCCTGGTCATCCCGGATCGCAGCGGCGGTAAAATGCAGCCAGATGCCCGGTCTTCCCGGGTAGGAAAAATAGTCGGTAGCATCGTATGCGCCATCAACATATTTCGATCTGCTGATCTTCCCCTCATACCATGAGAAAACTTTCTCCGGTGTCTCATCCACGAGGATCTCTGCAAGAACCGGTCTTTTCTTGGGATAAAATGCTTTCCAGGCATCGGTAGTACCAAGGATCTCTGCTGCCATCCGCCCGCTCGCCACTTCCAGTGCATGGTTCCAGCTGATTACCCGGTGGTTCTTATCGATAACGAACTGCGGGATGGGGGATCCGTGGACAATCCCCTGCAGTTTTCGTTCACTCTCCCGGATTACCTGTTCG
>CAZMCL010000275.1:0-2957 GCA_964564375.1 uncultured Methanoregula sp.
ATGCGATCGCCAAGATCAAGAAGAAGAGCAAATGATGCATATCCGGCAGAGATGCCGGAATTGTTTTTTATTTTCGGATCAACTCTTCAAGAAGAATTTTCATATCATTAATTTTGTATGGTTTTGCAAGGATTCCGACAAAACCGTACGTGGCAGAGTCCTGCACGCAGGGATCGGTGGCATACCCGCTGGATACTATCGCTTTCACGTCCGGATCCACTTCTATTAATTTTTTTATTGCCTCGCGACCACCCATACCTTCAGGAACCGACAGGTCGAGGATAACAACATCGAAGGGGACACCGGCGGCCATTTCCCGGGTATAGAGCGCAATGGCTTCTACACCGTCCCGGGCAAACTGCACCTCATAGCCAAGGAACTGGAGCACCTCAAGCGTCACATCAAGGATGATCTGCTCGTCATCCATTAAGAGAATTTTTCCTTTGCTGGTCATTCCGGCATTCATGGGGATATACAATAATTCTTACCGCATAGGCAATAAGAGTTTATCCTTCTCCCTGCGTGACATAACCGGTTCCGGACCTTCTCTGCAGGATTTCCTGAAGTGTGCCCACGGGGGAACAGGAAAGAGCGGGTCATTTTTTCAGTGCCCGGAGCCGGGCTGCTTCCGCAGTATCCTCAACCCGGAGCAGGAATGTCCCATGGCACGGTTTGGTATAGGGAAAGATGATGAAATCGTCATCGAGCCCGATTGCAATCGGGGGCAGGCCGATAAGATGGATATCGAAGACCTTGAACCCGGGCGGGACATCGATGGATTCTTTACAATTTTTCCGGATATAATCGCGGGATTCCTTAAACGTCGCGTTACGGATGATGATCTCGTAATTCATCGATTCTACGCAGCCCATGGTTTCACCTCGTCGATTGCCTTCTTGAGCGGCAGGGGATTATGCACGGCCTTTGCCGCAATGGTGGTGCAGGGGAACTCAATCTTTTTTACCTGCTCATCATAATGCTCGCCATAGACAATGGCGAACAGTTTTGCCTTCGAGATGGCGCCCATGGTTGCCGCATAACTGACACCGGCGTCGTTATGGATGAAAACATAGCATGAGTCAAAGTCCCGCTTCTTATTCACTATTAAGGCGACCGCCCGGTCAAGGTCTATGACTTCCCCAAGATAATGCCGGTCCGGATCTGCGACAACAAGGAGCGTATTGGCTGCCTTGTTGCCGGCCACAACCGGCGTGATCCCCGCTTTTTTGAGCCGGTTCATCAGGTAGAGGGCAATACTCGTCTGTACTGGTACCTGCGGGCACCCGAGCACGAGGAGTGCGGTTGCCGGATTCGTTTCTGGTTCACCTGCCATTGTTCATCCTGCCCCAGGGTAGGGATCTGGTACACTTCTCATTAGCCGGGCTTATGAAATAATCTTCGCGTAGTGGACCGGTTCACGGTGCAGGTAGCGGGATTCCGGTTATCCGCTCCGGGTGGGTATAGATGGTGAACCGGTCGCCCCGGGAGAAGCCCACGAGTGTGATACCCGCAGATTCTGCCGCCGCAATTCCCTTGTCGGTCGAGGCTGCCCGGGAGATCACGATGGGGATGCCGGCATGGGCACATTTCCGGACCATTCCTGCTGGCTGGCGGCCGGTGCATCCGATCACGCAGTGGGAAAGGTCGATCCCGTTCAGGACGGCATGCCCCACGAGTTTGTCAACCGTGTTGTGCCGGCCCACATCGCTGCTCTTTGCCAGCAGCTTTTTATTACGGAACAGGACCGAGCAGTGGACCCCGCCGGTTTTCCTCCAGAGATCTGTCTCGATCTCGCGGGTGACGGCAAGGATCTCATCGGGAGAGAGCCTTATGTCCGAGACCAGCCGGGGCAGATCGGAAAGAAAACTTATGCCTCCTGATGAGCCGGTCTCCCGTTTTAGCCACCGCAGGTCACAGCCGGTATCGGAATACGCGAGGATGCGGTCACCGTCAACCTCCACCTTGTCCACGCAGCGGACGATCCCTTCGCTCACAAGGTAACCTGCACCCAGTTCACGCAACTGGTCCCGGCTTGCAACCATCACGGTAACGGGTTTGTCATTGAGCAGGAGCTCGAACCGGTCCTCAATAACGATTGAATCATCCATCTCCCGGGCAACACCGGCAACGACCTGAATGCTGTGGTGCGTATTAATCATGCACTCCCCGTCTGCCCGTGGACCCAGTCAAGGTATGGCCCATAGCCTGCGATCACGGGGAGCGCGATGATCTCCGGTACCTCGTACGGGTGGAGATCCCTTATTGCCCGGATTACCTCATCAGCTTTTTCTGCCCGGGTCTTGGCAATCAGCAGGTGCTCAGTGTCAGCGCAGAACTCGCCTTTCCACGTATAAAATGAATTGACATGGACGATATTCACGCAGGCAACGAGGTGAAGTTCGACAAGCGCTCTTGCCATTTTTGCCGCATCCTGTGGAGGAGCAGTGGAATAAATTACACAGATCTCTTGAGACATTGGAGGAACCTTTCCGTTATCACTGGTGTTGCCCTTTCCGGTTCATAAGAGTATATATTCAAAATTGTTAAGCCGGGGAGTAAAATTCTATAGACGCCAGCGCCAATGGTAAGTACTTATGTACGCAAACCGCATGAGCGATCTCCCGCCGTATCTTTTTGCACGGATCGACGAGATGAAAGCCGAACAACAGAAAAAAGGTGTCGATATCATCGACCTTGGTGTCGGGGACCCTGACCTTCCCACACCGGCCCATATCGTGGAATCCCTCTGCACTGCCGCAAAGGATGCGGAAAACCACCACTACCCGTCCTATGTCGGCATGCCTGCCTACCGGAGTGCTGTTGCTGACTGGTATAAGCAGCGGTTCGGTGTCTCGCTTGACGCCGGAAAGGAAGTCGTCGCCCTCATGGGCTCCAAGGACGGCATCGCCCACATTGCCGAGGCGTTTGTAAACCCCGGCGATTATGTCCTCGCCCCG
>CAZMCL010000276.1:0-2953 GCA_964564375.1 uncultured Methanoregula sp.
GATGCACTCCGCGTTGTCGGTGTCGTTGTCGAGGACAAGAAGGTTGTTGCCGGTGGCGGCGCACCCGAGACCGAGCTCTCGCTCCGTCTCCGCGAGTACGCAGCAACTGTTGGTGGCCGGGCCCAGCTCGCTATCGAAGCATTTGCCGCAGCACTCGAGATCATCCCGCGCACCCTCGCCGAGAATGCAGGGCTTGACCCCATCGACATGCTCGTCGAGATCCGTGCAGCCCACGAGAAGGGCAAGAAGACCTTCGGCCTGAATGTTTTCGAGGGCAAGGCAGTCGACATGAAGGCAGCCGGCGTTGTCGAGCCGCTCCGTGTCAAGACCCAGGCAATCTCTTCAGCAGCAGAAGCAGCGATCATGATCCTGCGCATTGACGATGTCATTGCCTCTTCCAAGAGCCCGATGCCCGAAGGCGGCGGCATGCCCCCCGGCATGGGCGGTATGGGTGGCATGGGCGGCATGCCCCCCGGCATGGGCGACTTCTAAACGCCCCCATTATTTTCCCGCTATACTTTTTTTTTGATTTTCTTGTTCTGTAGAAATCCCTGATCGCTACGATGGGGGCAAAATGCCACCATACTCCCGGGGGATATCTCCCGCTACGGAGGGCGCCGGTGCGGGGGCCTCAATTACCTGGCAATCCAAAATTGATTTGGACTTTTTATTTAAGGGACTGGTAATAGGTGGTCCCACAATTGGGGGAGTCTCAAGCGTGCGGGGCTATTGCCCCTAAAGAGCGTCAACACCTCTTTGGATTATTTCTACAAAACCGATATTATCTTATTATGAGATTGTCGGCTGGCAGAATCTCTGCGGCATCCCGGAAAAAATCGTCCCCCGCCATATAGCAGGTATCATTTTGTGAATATCTTTTCAGAAACTGTCCGAAGATATCCCAAACGGAATTCCAGCACCTTCACAAAATATGCCCTGCGGTAAAAATGGGGCCAAGATTAATCATTAAATATCGATGATGACGATATGATGTACAGATGAGATCTGCTTTCCCATTACACTTTTTTTTGAAAAAACAGGAGATCTGATCCGTCAATTTCATACGTTTTTCAGTTCGTCCTTTGCCATATACTCAAGATCGAATTTATAGAAATGCGTGAACCTGCAGTTACGACACTGGACCGTGATATGGCGCGAGCTGACTATGAGATCGTGAGGTCCCGTCACCTTACAGTTCCGGCAGGTTGCCTCCTCGACAAGTTCCCAGACCGGATACTTCCCGATCTTTGTTAAGAGACCGGCAGCATCAATTTCCTCGCACCGCGGGACAAAAACCCGGGTGGCCCCGCAATTATCACATGCCACCTGTGCCTGGTTCGGCACAGCCTTGATTATCTGGTCGGCGTTCTGTTTGCAGTGGTAACAGTCAGTATGATATCGGGTAAAGATGAACCGGTCGCTCATGGGAGGTACTGGAGGCGTTGGGGTTCATTAACCTGTTGGCGCCCGAAAGGCGGGTCGAAGTAAAAAGCCTGCGGCCCCGGGGAAACGGGAGGGCTGTGTCGGTTTGCATCGATCGCTTTTTATTAAAAGATCTGAAAAATGTAATATCCGCGTTTTTTCCCAACCAGACAGGATTCTGAAGCCCTTGCGTAAAATTACGGTTAATACATTGAGTAAAATTAATAATACGGCGAAATCAATTATCTGATCATGAAGAAGTTTTTCGGATTGTGCATCCTTGTCATCCTGCTGGTTGCCGCCAGCGGCTGTACCCAACCGGCAGCAACGACGGTTCCGACTCCCGAGCCTACTCCTGAACCCACAATGCCACCGGTTACGGCTGCTGAAACGGAGATTGCTGTCTCCACTCCTGTACCGGCAGAAATCACCGGGGAGGTTACTACCGTTGTCACTATTTCGGCAACCCCCAAGCCCGAACTGACCCACTCAAAGACGACCGTCATTTATATCAGGAACAATACGTTCGAACCGCAGGAGATAATGGTCCTGCCTGGTACCGGCATCACATGGGTCAACGAGGACAGAACGGTCCACAAGATTAAAACACTCCCCGACATCGGGATAAAATTCGTCTCCGGCGATATCATATATGGGGCTTCCTTCGGGTACACCTTCAGCCAGAAAGAGGGGACGTTTGGGTACATCGACCCCAATACCAATGCCACGGGAATAATTGTTATCAAGAAAGGACTGTCGGTTGTCGGTGCACCCACCCAGCAGACCACAGTTCCGACAGCAACAACCTCGTAATCAAATCTTATTTTCCTTTTTTCCCTGTAACAAGAATACAACAGTGCGATATTTTTTTTAAAAAAAATTATTGGCAGCTTCCCGAATTCAGCGCCGGGTAGGTACTGGCATAGAGTGAGAGGACATCTCCAAGAGTCTCATTGAGGACTGCGTTTTTCACGAGGAAGAAGAAGATGATCTCGTTGTCGGTGATGATAACAGGCCATGTACCGGTGATGGAATGCAGTTCTGCGCACCTGCGCCGGACATATCCTTCGTGCTTCTCCCGTGGGAAGTGCTGGTAAATCATCAGGGCTGATTTGGAATCCATCCCTTCAAAGATCTTCTTCACCTCATCGAACAGGAGGTGCTTTTTTGTGGGTTTACTCTCTTCAAGACCAATATCGGGATCAAGGAAGATTAGAGATTTTTTAGGCAGGTGGGAAACGATACTGTCAAAATACCGGCCCCGCTTCTCATGGGAGAACGGCTGGTTGTGCAGGATATCCACAAGGATATTCTCCTTTTGGAAATACGCCCCGATGGTCTGGAAATACTCAAGGTCGTCATCGATCTCCTGCAGGCGCTCCATATGGGCGATGAGATCCCGGTTCTGGCTGCCGGCCCGCCCGAATTTTGCAGCCTTCTCAAAGTCCTTTGCAGCCCCCCTCTTCTTTGCCGGCTCGTCTTCTGTGAGCATGGGTATGAAGGTAAAACTGTCAAAGAGGGGGAGCGCCTT
>CAZMCL010000277.1:0-2912 GCA_964564375.1 uncultured Methanoregula sp.
CGGGATGGAGGACCCAGCAGGAGGGATTGTCGCGGAGGGTTTCGAGCGAGGCATCGGCAAATGCCGTGGCAGTCTTTGTTGCGGGATCGGTAACCGTATCCGGCTGCCACATGCCAAACCACCAGTCGTTCTTTGTCTTCATGTGCCCGATTTCCCGATCGATCCTTGCCATGGTCCGCCGGAACCGGATTGCCTCCTCGATTGATTCCGTGGTGAGCGTGCGGCCCCCTGCCCCATCCATCATCTTTGACGAGACATCGCAGGACGCGATGATGGTATACAGTGGTGAGGTAGAAGTGTGCATCATGAAGCCTTCGTTGAACCGGTCATGCTCCATGGGGACGCGCCCGTTCCGGATATGAACCATGGATGCCTGCGAGAGTGCGGCAAGGAGCTTGTGGGTGGACTGGGTGGCAAAGACCGTAGGTCCGTCCGGGTTCTTTGCCCCGTCCCGCATGGCGAACCGGTCGCGGTAGAGCGGGTTGAACCGGGCATAGGCATACCAGGCCTCGTCGAAATGGATGCTGTCTACGCTTTTTCCAAGAAGGTCCTCCACCTGTCCCGCATGGTAGCAGAGCCCATCGTAGGTTGAGTTGGTGATGATTGCATGCACCGGTGTCTGGCATGCGCAGTTCCGGGCCGTGGGACATGAGCGGATTTTCTCGCGGATAACTTCCGGTGTCATCTGGTCCGGTGGAATGGGCCCGATGATCCCGTACCGGTTGCGGGTGGGGATGAGGTACACCGCAACGGCATGGGTCATGGTGATGGCGTGCTCGGCTGACTTGTGGCAGTTACGGTCAACCAGCACAATATCGTCTTTTGTGACACGGTTGAAAAAGACGATCTTGTTGGCTGTCGAAGTGCCGTTGGTCACAAAATATGTTGCGTCGGCCCCAAAGACCTTGGCTGCGTACCGCTCGGCCTCGCCAACCGGCCCGGAATGGTCGAGAAGCGAACCAAGTTCCCCGACTGAGATCGAGAGATCGGAGCGGAAGAGCTGCTCGCCGAAGAAGTTGAAGAATGCCCGGCCTGCCGGGGATTTGCGGAATGCAATGCCGCCGGCGTGGCCCGGCGTGTGCCATGAATATTCAAAGTCCCGGGAGAATTGGACCAGTTCCTTAAAAAACGGGGGAAGGAGTTTTTCCCGGTAGCGTTTTGCAGCCGCTGTCAAGCGCCCGGCTATGAACTCCGGGGTATCCTCCATCACCCAGATGTATTCATTGATCTCCCTGATCACTTCGAGAGTAAGTGCTGTCGGGTGTATCGTTGTGGGCTCACCCATCAGGAAGATCGGGATATCCTCGTTCCGCTTCCGGATCTCGTGGATAATTCCGGCAGTTTCCGTATGTTTCTCAACTGAATTGCCCCCGAGGTTCCAGTTGATAAGAATACAATCGACCTCGGGCATTGCAGGGTATGCCGCCCGGGCATCGGCTGGCGTTACAATATCTGCAACGGCTATTCCAAACTCCTCAAGCCCTTTCACGATCCTCCGTATCGCCCGCCCACGCGGGGTCTCGGTATGAATTGTCTCGTCAAGTATTGCGACCAGTAATTTTTCTTCCGGGTTCATCACGCACCACCAGTTTCGAGGATCTGGCCCGGGACTGCCCGGCCGGTTCCCTTCAACCATGGATTAGTGGCATCTGGTATTTAAAGAGGATAGGGAATCGCGAATACCGGTATGCCCGATGACCCGCGTGTGCGGGCAAGGTGTGGTTCAATGAATGTAATTATCCTGCCATGAAGAGAATAGTACAAATACTTGCTTTGTTCATTTATCTCTGGTGAATGTTACCATGAATAATGAGATACCCGAACCTGAACAGATGCTCGCAGATTCAAAACTCTTCCCCTGGTGGCTCCTGCTGCTCTGGGGCATACTGACGCTCCTTATTGGAGTCATGTTCCTGTTTAACCCCGGCCAGACCATGGAATTTTTCATCATCTTCCTTGGGGCATACTGGCTTGTGAGCGGATTGTTCACTATTGCCAGCCTTTTTATCGACCGGAGTAACATGGGGTGGAAGATCTTCCTCTCGGTCATCAACATCATTGCCGGTATCCTGATCCTGACGTATCCCCTTTTCAGCACGATCTTTGTCTTCACGTTCCTGATAATCTTCATCGGGTTCTGGGCATGTTTCATCGGCGCTGCCCATATCTACCAGGCATTCACGGTAAAGGATGCAGGCAATGGGGTTCTTGGGATCATCAGCATCATCTTCGGCCTCCTCCTGTTGCTCAATCCGTTCATTGCTGCTGCCCTGCTCCCCTTCGTCTTTGGCGGTTTTGCGATAGTGTCGGGTCTGGCTTCAATCTTCGTTGCCTTCACCGCAAAGGGTGTACAGGCAGCATCCTGATCCTTTTTTCCTTTTCTAAAATTTGCCCCGCGGGCATGCATGCAGTAAATTTTAAACCGAGTTTTTTTATTATTTCAGATTAAGGGTAAAAAAGACCATGCCGAAGACCTTCTCAAGGCCCTTGAGGATAAGGAGAAAGACGACGGCAAAGAGAAGAAATCCGCCCACTGCCTGGACCGGCTCGCTCAGCCGGAACGCGGAGAGGAGCGCGACCGAGATAGTCTTTGCCAGAAAATATGCGCAGATAAGGCCGAGGATGAGAACCGCCACCTTCCTTCCCGTGTTCACTTCCATACCAGTACTTTTTTGTGTCTCCAGATAAATCCGTCCGGTTCACACGGGAGTTCTGGTAGCTTCCCATTTATTGGCGACCGGTTGCGAAGGATAATAACCGGACCGAAAGGGTTATTGTTCCCAGTGCTGCCGGGATAGCTGGATGGATGAAGAGATTTCTCAAAGTACTGGTGAGAGTGAAGGGCAACCGACAGGTCCGCCGGACCAGCACGGCCCGATGCTCTGGGTTGCTATCACCCTGCTGGGGCTCCT
>CAZMCL010000278.1:0-2854 GCA_964564375.1 uncultured Methanoregula sp.
GGATTGTCGGGGCTGCCGGTCTCATGCTCGCCCTCTCCGCCCCGCGGGGGATCGATGCGGTCTGCCTTATGGGCGAGACGAGCGGGTATATCGTCGACCCGATGGCGGCTTCAAGTGTGCTTGCTATCCTCTCGAAACTGATCGATGTGCCAGTCGACCTGACCCGGCTCAATGACCGGGCTGCGGAGATGGAAAAGGCCATCGAGAACCTGGTCGAGGGCGAGCAGGCAAAGGAGGATGAACTGAGCTATATCGGGTGAGTGGCAGTCGGGATACATATCCTGCTAATTCTCTTATTTTTATCTCTAAGAGCCAAAACGTTCTTGAATCGTAATTTTCAATTTACTTTATGGAGTCCGATAAGGATTCATGCGAACGAATTTTTTACGAATTGGTAACGGACGGTGCAATTTTATCGACACATGCAATTGAATCGTCCGAAAATTTCACCTATTTCCATGCAGGTCTTAAGACGATTCATTATAATCCAAAAATGAATCAACTGGATGATAGTTCAATAAAAATTTGTATACTTCATGAGGAAGGACATATTCGAAATCAATATCGAACCGTTTTGTTTTTGATACTGCTCGGTATCATTTCGATTGCAATCATCGTTGTTGTTCAAGCGAATCTTATTCTGAAACTTGTCCTTGTATTGAGTATTATCCTCATCTCAATCTGGTGGTACGTATTGTTCGATGAATATCAAAGTGATCTGTTTGCAGGCAGAATGCTTAAGGAAAAATTTGGGGTAGGTAAACCATCCGTCCTTTTAGAAAAAACATTGAAAATACTGCCTTCCTCAAGGCTATCAAGGATAACTCATCCATCAGTAAAGCGAAGAGTAAAAAAAATTGCAGTCACTGTGGATCAAAATTAAAATTCAGTTTTTTCGGATTTGACGCTCTTGGGGGCTCCGCGTTCGCTCTGCCCCCGCCGCTGTGGCATCCCCCAGATGCGATGACTACGTATTACCTCACTCTTAAAACGAACACTTTTGTTTGGATTTAAGGGGATATCGTCATTGAAGCCGCCGCGGGGCGCCCATCGGGGCGGCGGCAGACCTCGCAAATCCGCTAACAGGTATTTCATCATCTTTTTTTATTGGTTGGTCATCCCCAAGATTGGTATCACTTCCCCAAAAACGCGATAATCTCCTTAATATCCGGGACCGAATGGACCGGGTACACCTTCACGAAGACAACCCGCTGCTTCTCGTCCACGATGATGTTTGCCCGTTCCGAGAACCCGTTCTCGTCGCGGAAGATCCCGTACTTCATTGCAACCGTCCCATGCGGCCAGAAGTCGCAGAGGAGCCGGGTCTTCGTGATGGTAAGCGTCTTTGCCCATTCCTTCTTGCAGGGTTTGCTGTCCACGCTGATGCCGACTGCAATACAGTTGAGCTCCTCAAACCGGTTCTGGTTCTCCTCAAGCGATGTCATCTGCGCTGCACAGTACTCTGTCCACGCGAGCGGGTGGAAGGAGAGGAGTACCCGCTTCCCGCTGTTCTCCAGAAGGCTGAAGGTCGAATCGTTCTGGTCCTTGATCGAGAAGTTCTTTGCCACATCGCCCGGTTGCACCATTGCGTCCTGATTCATGGATCACCCGTTTGTGCTGTTGGGGCGAAAGATGATGAGCATTTGGATCGCACCCGGTGGCGCGGCAGGAAACCTGCCCCTGCCTGCCCGATTGGAGATTGGTTTATGCGAAAAAATCCCCTCCGACCCCCCCAACCCCTTCATTACCTCTGTTATGGTTTTTATCACCGTATCATGGGGAAAAATACGGCCGAAAACCATAGCGGGCAAGGGGGGTCGATGGGGATATTTCTGTGTCCGGCCCGGTCAGACCTGTTTAAAAAACCCGGTTTTTCGGTGACAATTCCCGATGACTTTTAGTTCTGGCTGGAATCAAAATACACCGCCCGGCCCCCGCTCGCGTTCGGATAGGTGCAGGCAGGGGGCGATTTCTGGAGGATCCTGGGATGGACATCCACGATTTTTAGAAAATCCGGGATATATGAGAAACCCGCTAATGGTGAACCCACTCGGTGTATACTGTCGTTTAATATTCCGGAAGGGATGCAGTTATGCGAATGTCTGGATCAAAATAAAAACATTTAATATGTGCACCACAACATCTCGCGATAAAAAAACAACGCATATATAACAAACACTCAAAATTACCCGGTTAATAAGAAAACCCTCATATCCTGACTTAACGGCGGCAGCAACATCCGTGCGGAAAATTTCTCGTAAATCCGTCCCGCGCCAACCGGTGAAAAGTTGCAGGTCAGTTCATTCCAGCTCAGGCTCTGTACGGTTTCCTGCGAGGTAGGTCATGAGAATTTCCGTCTCTGTATTCAGATTATTCCAGGTATTGATTGTGGGTCTCATCCTGTGCGGCCCGGTTTTTGCAGCGGAAGATGTTGTGCAAACTCCGGAAGAGACCCTGGTGACAACGCCAGAACCAACGCCTGAGATTACACCGGAACCGATGCTGTCATCAACGCCGGAGATTACCCCCACCGCTACACCGGATCCGACATTGGAAACCACACCTGTAGTTACCACTCTCCCCCCCGCTGAGACGACTGCTGCTCCTACCGAAACCCCGGCTGCTGAGCCGACTCCTGTCGTAACTGACACACCCACATCCGAACCAACTCCCCTTGTGACTGAGGAGCCAACTGCCGAACCGACACCGGATTCAGTTATCACGGTTCCCACGACCCCGGTCGAAACGCCGGGGCCTGTAATGGCATTTGCCATTTCTGGTCCGGTTGCTGCGCTTTCTGCAAACAAGACCTCATGGTCGGCCCCGGCAGCGATCCGGTTCTATGACCGTTCAA
>CAZMCL010000279.1:0-2846 GCA_964564375.1 uncultured Methanoregula sp.
TGATACCCTCCGAGAGATCGCACTGGTAGAGGTAGTATGGGCGGACGCGGTTTTTAACGAGCTGGTGGACCAGCTCTTTCATGATTCTCGGGCAGTCGTTGATCCCGGCAAGAAGGACCGACTGGTTGCCCAGCGGGATGCCGGCATCGGCAAGTTTTGCCACTGCCGCCTCCGCCGATCCTGTCATCTCCTTGGGATGGTTGAACTGCATGTTCACCCAGATCGGGTGATGTTTTTTGAGGACTGCCACGAGGCTGTTGGTTATCCGGTACGGCAGGACAACCGGGATACGCGACCCAATGCGGATAACCTCAACATGCGGGATGGCGCGAAGTTCGGTTAAGATCCAGTCAAGGTATTCGTCGCTTAACATGAACGGGTCTCCTCCGGAGAGGAGGACGTCCCGGATCTGCGGGTGCTCGCGGATGTATTCGATCCCTTGCAGGATCTCTTCCCGTTCGGGGATTGAATCCACGTCCCCTACTTTCCGCTTGCGTGTGCAATGGCGGCAGTACATGGCACAGGTATTGCTGATCAAAAAGAGGACCCGGTCCGGGTAACGGTGGGTGATGCAGGAGCAGGGACTGTCCCTGTCTTCGGCGAGCGGGTCGGACAATTCATAGTTCTCGACAATCAGCTCCTTGGGTGACGGGAACGCCTGCTTGAAGATTGGGTCGTTCTTGTAATCGTCCACATCGATGAGCGACAGGTAGTACGGTGTAATGCTGAACGGGAACTTTCGAATGGTCTCTTCGAGGCGCTCCCGCTCGGCCGGATCGAATTTGATGCCGAGGAGCTGCTGGAAGGTATTGATGTCACGGACAACGTGCCGGACCTGCCAGCGCCAGTCCTTCCAGTACTCCGGAGCATCGCTATGCTCCGGTGTCTTCTGGATCATGGAGGGATCACCGGCAGTTTCCGCACCCTGGGAATGTCCCTTCAGGATCGAGATTAGGTCTTTTACGGTAGTTTTTACCTGACCGCGTATGTTCCTGAACATGTCGGCAGGATCCCCCGATGGAGGCATCTGCCGGGCTCTGTCTGGAGTGTCTGAGGTTGTTGTCAACTTCAAAACCTCCGTTAGAATAACCACAGTTTTTTGGGCTGGAAATCCGTTACTGCGTGGCGGTAATCATCGAACCACCGGGCCATGGGATTTGACCGGAAGACCATGAACTTGCCGATATTGGACGGGTCGGCAGCCTGGTGGTACCGCATGAAGACATGCTCGGCGGTCTTTCCCACCATCTCGATCTTTCCGGTTGCATGGGACATGACGAACCGTGCCCGTTTTGCGAGGCCGGAGCAGGCATGCCACGATTTCTGGAGTATCTCGTAGGACTGCTCGACCGGTACCTGGAAGAACTGGTTGCCGGTGGTAGGCCGGCACTGGAAGACATAGTAGGGCGAGATGCCGGCAAAGGAGATCGTACGGAAGAGCTGGGTCAGTACCTCCGAATCGCTGTTGATGCCGTTTAAAATGGGTGTCTGGTTGACGACAACCACTCCGGCGCGACGCAGGGTCTCTGCCGCCGCTATCGAAACGGGCGTCAGCTCCCGGGGATGGTTGAAATGTGCCATGAAGTAGATGCGCTTCTCCGGAGTGCTGTACCGCGAGAGGACAGCGGGGAGCTCCGGATCATTGAGGATCCGCCAGGGGTTGTAGGCAAGCATCTTGCTGCCGATCCGGATGATATTGACATGCTGGATCTCCCGGAGCTCTTTGAGGATCGCCTCAAGGCGCCGGGTCTCGAGCGTGAGCGGGTCGCCGCCGGTCAAAAGGACGTTTGTTATCTCATTGTGGTTGCGGATATATTCGATATTTTCTGATACGTCCTTTACAGCCTCGCGTTTGCAGGACATAAAAAGCCGTTTGCGGAAACAGAAGCGGCAGATGCCCCCGCAGACGTCGGTGACGAGCAGGAGGCCGGTCTGGTCGTATTTATGCTGGAGGCCGGGTTGCCGGGTATAATCTTTTTCATGTGATGGATCGGCAATGCCACCACTCGTGAGTTCAAGAGAATCGGGGATTACAATTTTCCTGATCGGGTCGTGGCTGTCTTTCCAGTTAATCAGTGAGAGATAGTACTCGTTGGAGCGGAACGGGAAAAGGTCCGTCACCTCCTCCATCTTCTCTCGCTCTTTTGGGGTGAGCCCGACAAGATTGTCAAGCTCGGCTATCGATGTAATGTATTTGGGGTTCACTATAATCACCTCGGATTTATTGGGGAGGCTCTGTCCGTCAGAGAACAGGGTCGAGTGGTGCGAAAATTTCCGGTTTGGGATGAACAGAAATTGATAGCAGCTGAGTACACCACTCAGTAAACGTTTCTTATGGAGCTCACCCTATAAAGCATTTGTGTTTCTCTCAACCAGAAGCTTAATCTTAAAAACGGATTTTAAATAAAAATTGCTGGTAATCTATGCGCGTTAGGATGCAGCGAGCAACAGGCAGGATCGTTCCAATGGTTCCGGCTGTTGCCAATGAAAAGATACTGATCGATATTGCCGGATCAAAAAAAGCCGGATTTTTCTAAAACGGTTGATTTACAGCAATGCGATTTCCGGTGCAGTCCATGACCGGTACTCCGGTGCAGCGTCTTTCATATCATCCCACAGCCATGCCATCCGGTCAAGGAACCAGAGTTTTCCGCAATAGACGAGTGCCATGCCAAAGACGGTCGGCCAGAAGTCGAAGAAGATGACGCCCCAGAATACGAAGAGCATCCCGGCACCCGAAACCGCGGAGAGGATGTTCGGAGCGGTCCGGTGGTGTTCTGGTACGGGAATGACATCCCGGTTCAGCCAGACCCGCTCCCCGAACACGGCCTTCGACGTCCAGTGGT
>CAZMCL010000280.1:0-2846 GCA_964564375.1 uncultured Methanoregula sp.
TGCGACAAGGTGATGATCCTCCGGCGCGGGAAGATGGTGGCATTCGGTTCCATGAATGAACTCCGCGAGCAGTTCGGTTCGATGACATACTCCATATTCTTCACCATTGACGATCCTGGAAAACTGATCGGCCACTCCAAGACCTACCGGCAGGAGGAGGGGCTCTATGTCTGCGATGCCGAGAGCATTGGCGAGCTCAACGAGTGCACCGGGCTGATCCACGATGCGGGCGGAAAGGTAGAGAAGATCGAGAGCCGGTATCCTTCGCTGGAAGAGATGCTCTTAAAGATTGGGAAATAGCGACAGGATTGCCTGTGCATCTCCCTTTCTGGACCGGTGCTGTGGTTACACAGAAAAAACCGAAACTCTGATCATCATTCCGCCTAATTTCTTGTCTGGTAGATCATGGAGCAGCTGATCCTGTCCCTGCGTGAACGATTAACGGTCCTTCTGACCGACTGGACTACAAAACGCATCACCGTCCTCCTTCTCCTCGCGTTTGTCTCCGAATTCATCTTAACCGATCTCCAGACCACCTCGCTCTCTGTCGAAGGATGCGGAAGATAGTGGCGTCGGTCGATGTCAGCGGCAGCCTTGCCGTTCCGGGCATGCTGGAAGGCACGATCTGGCTGAAGGCCGACCATCTCGTTGATCTCGCCATCTCCCTCGGGCTTCTTGTCAGTATCAGTGCCGTCCTTATTCTTGCGGGCAAAAAACAGCATGTAAGGGACCTTTTTATCCTGTACAATGTTTTCCTGCTCTTCTGGATTGTATACAATGTGATCCTGATGGTTGCAAGTATATGGAGCCGGCAGGGCGTTGCCGTCCTGCACCTGCTGGACGCGGCCCTCATCTGGTTATTCTGCATCCTGTCGTTTGGGATCGTCTACTGGGTCCTGGATGCAGAACTGCAGGAGACCCGTCTGGCCCATCCCACAACAAAGATCAATTTTCTCTTCCCGCAGATGGCAAACGCGATGAAAGGCTGGGGTGGCTGGACGCCCGGCCTTTTGGATTATATCTTCCTCTCGTTCAACTTCTCCACAACGTTCGGCCCCGCAGATACGCAGGTGCTCTCAGTAAAGGCGAAGCTGCTGATCATGTGCCAGGCGACCCTCTCGCTCATCATCATCGTCACCATTGCCGCGTGGGCTATCAGCAATATCTGAGCGGGCGGCCCGGTGCAATCAAAACCCGGAGGATCCGGCCGGAAAAAAACAGCTGCCGGCCTAAGGTCATTCCGGCCCAATCTTTTGGGCAAGGTATGCCCGGATTGGGAATTTCGCCGACCGCTGCCGGTCCATCCAGATTGAGAATCCGATTGAGTCAAGCGGCCGGAACCCGTTTCTCTCAAGCCATCCGTTCACCTGTTCTGTTGTGTGGCGGTACATGGTGATCGGCGCATTCGTGCCGGTATGTTCCGGCCCGACCACTACTTCGGCCGGCTCAACCGGGCCCCGGTCGCCAATGATAAAGACAAACGTGCCCCCGTCCGCAAGGATCCGGTGCACCTCGGCAAAGACCGGATCAAGGTTGACAAAGAACTGGAAGACTCCAGTGGAGACAACGTGGTCGCAGGACGCGTTATCGAATGGGTAAGGGACGGCCGTCAGGTCGTGGCGCACCAGCCGTGCGGCAAAGCCCTTCTTCCGGCAGGCCTCCAGCATTTCGCTGCTGATGTCCATCCCGTACACCTTCAGCCCTGCTTTATGGAAAAGTACCGAGCCGAGGCCGGTGCCGATCCCGATATCGAAGACTGTCTCGCCGGGATGCGTGAAGGGGAAGGCGAGCCCGAACGCGATCGCCGGCCCGTGCCAGCTAATTACCGCCGCCTCGGAATCGTATTCCTCCGGCCGTTCCGTGTACGATGTTTCTTCATCTGTCATGATCTAGCCATCCTTTCCCGTTCACGCCACCCGGACCGTCGCCCCGCTGTTCCGGGCCGTGGTGACCAGCGTAGTACCCCCTCCGGACTCCTTCATGAACGAGCGGGCGGCATTCTCGATCGCACTCATGCCGGTATCCCCGATGGCATAGACCGCGGGGCCGAAAGAACTGAGGCCGGCACCTGCCGCCCCGGCGTCCCGCAGCACCGGCAGCAGCCCGGTCACCTGCGGGTGCTGGAGGGAGAGTTCCACTTTCTTGAACCCAAGGCCCTGAACCGCGTTGACCGAAGAGCCGAAAAGGGCAAGGTCGCGGGAAGCAATGCCGGGGAGCATCCGCATAAGGACCTCGTGGGAGAGCTGCCGGACCTCATCAAGCGGCACCGGGCAGTGGGCCCGGAAGAGGTCCGTCTCGATATTTCCGCTCGCGCCAGGAGGGACCAGGGGGATGGCAAGGAGGATCCTCCAGTCGGGGGGAAAGTCGTGGCGGGCGATGACCGGCGGGGGGCTGACCCCCCGCGAGGCCGCGGACGGGCGGAAGTCGCTCTTCTCCCCCCCGGCCCCGAATGTATGGCCGCCGTCCACGATGAACCCGCCGTACTCGAAGGAGGCGGTGCCGATCCCGCTCGTCCCGCCCCGGCCCACGAGTTTTGCGAGTTCCTTTACCGGCAGGTGCCGGCCGTGAAGTTCAGCGATGGCCCGGGCTATGGCAAGCGAAAGCTGAGACCCGCTGCCGAGACCGACATGGGCCGGGTAGTGGCTACGAACCGTTATCGCAACGCTCCCGCCCGCCCCGAGTTTCTGAAGCACGTCCGTTGCGATCTTCCCGACCCGCTCCTGTAAGGCTTCATCGGCACCGTGAATAGTGAGTACGGGGGCAAGTTCCGCCTCAAGGAGGACAGCGGGCTCGTCCAGCGTGATGCCGATTCCCCCGTCCACCCGACCCGACCCGCCGTGCAGGTC
>CAZMCL010000281.1:0-2843 GCA_964564375.1 uncultured Methanoregula sp.
CAGCAAAGGCGATTGCCAGCTGGATGAGGACGATTACCCATAAGACGATGGCCGGGAAGACGATGTAGGACTGCATGGGCGCGGCGATGGCAAGGATGATGGAGATCGCCACCATGAAGAAAGTCGGGAGCATGAGGACCATGAGGTGGCTCCGGCCATCAACGATGTACAGGGTGGAGAGCGTGGAATCCACCCGGCTTGTGACATCGGTGAGCGAGCGCTGGTACTTAAGCGCCGTCTCTTCGGCGCTGGTCTGGGTCTGGGCTTTTTTGGTCAGCGCCTCGATATGATCGGTATCCAGTACGCCATCCTCTGAAAGCATCCCGATAAAGGCGATCACCCGCTGCTCGTAGGCATCGGTGTTATCGGTTGAGAGAACGCGGATAAGGAGCCCCTTGCCCTCGCCCTTTTCCTTGATGATGATATTTTTTCGACGGTGGAGGTCCAGCAGGGTCGCATAATACCCGTCCTCGTCAAAGTCCATGGCGTCCTTCTTGAAGAGGAGGTTTACCTGCCACGGTTTGAGCGCCGTACCCGGGAGGGTGCTTAAGTGGGTGGGAACCGTGAACTGCTTCTCCACCCCGTACCTCCGGTAGATGAGGAGGAGGAGCAGGGGCACAATGATGACAGCAATCTTTCCGAGGAGATTTACCAGGTTTGCAGCAAGGTAGGGGAGGTTGTACCAGAAGGCCGCTGAGGCGGTCTTGTCCCTGATATCTGCAACCTCACTCCGGAATCCCTGCATCCCGCTGAAGGCTTCCGATGACCCCAGCATCTCGATGGCAAGGATCTCATCCGCTCCAAGGCTTCCGGTGATGACATACTGATCTCCACTCATCCCGACCTGCATCGAGGGCGGGTAGGCATATACCTCATCGATCCCTCCGGCAGGAATCCTGACTTCAACGTTCCGGTATGGGATGTGGGTCTCGCCGGCCAGTTTCAGGTTGAGGTGGGTGGTGGTTGCATCGTATTCGAGCGGGGGATTGACAACATAGGTGTAGGTTGCGGTATATTCGCCCGCTTTGAAGTATGAAGGGTTGTAGATCCCAACTTCATTGCTGTAGGCAAGATCCTTAACCCTGCTTCGGGAGGCATCCGTTGCCGAGGGGCCATACAGGGTAACGGCACCGGTATTCTCCTTTACGTACCCGGTGGAACCGGCAGGTGGCGTCACGGATACCAGCCGGATGTACGGTTCGCTGAGGGTGTCGAGAGTTACCGGTGCCTCCCAGATCCGATAGAGCATACGGTAATCCCCGCTGCTCATGACATCGTAGGTGTACTGTTCCGAGAGGGTCCCGTCACCGGAGAGGTCCGCATTATAAGAACTGACCACAAGATCCCCGTCAAAGAGCGGGGCGAATGCGGCAATAAGTATTAGGGAGAGGATTCCAAGGGCGAGCCCGGCCCCCACAACCCCTCCCATCTTGCGTGTTTCGCTCACAGAAATTACCTGATCAGAACTCGATCTTCGGGGCGGTCTTGATCGCTTCCTCGAACTGGAGGTACTCGAGCTTGAGGAGACCCATCAGTTTTGCAACAAAGTTCGAGGGGATGGTATCCACCATGGTGTTGAACTCCTGCGAGATGTTGTTGTAGGTATACCGCTGGCGCGCGATCTCATCTTCAAGACCCTTGACGGAGTCCATCATGCTCGTGACGGTGGTGGCGGTCTTGAGGTCGGGATAGTTCTCCATCACGGCGAGAAGCCGGCCAAAGATGGAGCGGGACTCGGCCTCGACCTTGTTGAGGTCGCCGGGCCCTGCCGTGGCAACACTTGCCCGCATGGCGGTGACCTTCTCAAAGGTCTCCTTCTCGAACTTTGCATAGCTCTTGACCGATCCGAGGAGCTGGTCAATCATGTCGAGCCTTTTTTTCATGGCAACGCGGATCTGCCCGAGTGTTGCCTCTGATGCGTTCTTCAGGGCAACAAAACGGTTGTAGATGCCAACCACCCAGAGGATCAGTACTACAACGACAAGGGCGACAACGCCCAGGATAATCCATTCAATCATGATACTCAAAATAGTGATGATCGTTTTGAGAGATAAGGTAATTGGGGGGCAAAAAGAGCGGGCGCGGCTAAGAGATGATAATGCTGATGTAATCTGCTCAAATATTGTTCGGTATTTGCCGAAAGTCTCGGGTTTTTTGTACCAGTCGTTTATTACCAGGATACAATCGCGATCATGATCGCAATTGAAAACCGGTTCCGGATCAATCGCAGATCGATTTTCATTCGCATATCGATCCGTGGTTGAAAGGATTTCAGGATGTTTTCTGATTATCTGTTAAATGATAGCCGCTTAAAAAAGAGGGTGGATTATTCAATTATTAGCGACCCGACAACCCGCAGCTTGCCGCCTTCGAGATAGTGGAGGACGATGCGGGCCGCGGGGGGATAGACCAGCGCCTTTTCCATCGTCAGGGTCAAAACGGGCATTCGCCAGTCGCCGTCAACTACGGCCTTCTCAAGGCGGGTGGGAAGGAACTGCATCCAATGGCCGGCATAGAGCACCATGCCTTCCTTTAAGGCGGCCGGCCAGTACTTCACGAGCTGGGCTTTGCCTGTGATTGTGGTGGAATGCAGGATGGCAGGGTCGTTGGTCAGGACAAAGCCGCGGTCGAGATCTTCCGACTCGATATTTTTCAGGGCGAGACCGACCCGGTCACCGGTGATTGCAGTGTCGGCATCATCATCGTGCTTCTGGATGGAGCGAATCTGGGCGGTCTTTTCAATCGGGAGGACTTTGAGGGTATCGTGCTTTTTGATCATTCCCTGTGCCACGGAGCCGAGAACGACAACCCCGACACCTTTCACGTTGAAGTGGGCATCCACG
>CAZMCL010000282.1:0-2842 GCA_964564375.1 uncultured Methanoregula sp.
GGCAGCGGTTGTCAAAGCCATCGAGCAGAGCATCCATGACGGCATGGTGACAAAGGATCTTGGCGGCCAGGCAGTCAGCACCTCGAAGGCCGGGTCGTATATTGCAGAGTGCGTGAAGAAAGGGGTGTAAATCCCCGTAATAAGGGATCCAATAAACAACTTTTTTCACCTTGTTCCCGCAGGGCAGGTATCGGGAAAATACACTGCAACCTCATACCAGTCGGTCACCAGCCGGTGTTCCGACACAATTATCGTGCCTCAAAATTACGTTCCTGTATGCCAACGCTCCTTCTGCCGGTTAGCATTCCTTCTAAAAGGACTTGGATACTGTTCCTTGTGTTCTGCCTCTGTGCAGGTGCGATTATCCCTGCACCGGGTGCAGCCCTCACGGAGAAACAGGTGCCCCCACCTGACGGGGAAACCACCGGATACCGGATCATAACTGGCGGGTATTACTTCCCGCTTCTGCCAGTCTATATCGCTCCGCTGCAGGTAGCAACCAAGGCGCCGGTCAATATCTCGACAACGGCGGCCCAGAAAACAATCCCGACGGTTGTACCAACCAGAACACTGGTAACAGCAGTTACAACTAAGGCTCCCGTAAACCCTGTTGTCACAACACCAAAAGGCATACCGTTTGCTACAATGACTCCCCGTACGCTTCTGCCGCAGACTACCCTGCTGGCCAACATTTCAACCACGAGGACTCTGCAGCCGACATGCATGGCGGGCATGACGGCCTGTAGCGGCGGGTGTGTTGATCTGGACACGGATATATACCATTGCGGATCCTGTGAAAACGTCTGCCCACAGTGTTCAGGTTCCAACCAGCCGGCCCTGAGGTGCATCGATGGAAAGTGTATGCGGGACTGCGGCAGCGGGTATACCGACATCGAGTCCGATCCCAACAACTGCGGTTGCTGTGGTAACGTGGTAATCCCCCCGAAGATCTGCCATGAGGGTTCTTACTCCCTGCTCTGTGACGGGCAATACTTTCCCTCAAATGACATCAATAACTGTGGGGCCTGCGGGGTGCAGTGCCGTCCAGAACTCAATGAGCAGTGTTATGTCGACCACTGTGCCTGCATTGAAGGCTATTCCCGGTGCAACGGCGTCTGTATCCCGACACACAACGATACGGCCAACTGCGGGGGATGCGGGATCAGCTGCCGGGCCGACCAGATATGTTACCAGGGTACCTGCGAATGTCCGCCAGTCTCCGGAATACCTGGTGGCGGGCATGGATTTGAGTGCTATGGTGCGTGTAAGGATCTTGCATCTGATATCTTCAATTGCGGCTCCTGTGGTCACGTGTGCCTCGGGAGTCCCGGGCTCATCAATGAGACACGGTGTGACTACGGGGAGTGTATGAGCCTCTGTGACGGCCGGTGGACAAATACCGACACGGACAGGAATAACTGCCATTGGTGCGGGTTTCAGTGTTCAGAATCGGAAGACTGTATCCACGGTTATTGTTTCGGGAAAACATGCCTGTACGGCGAGACGCTCTGCGGCGGTACCTGCACAGACATCCGATCGGACCGTAACAACTGCGGGGAATGCGGGCAGAGATGTTCCGAAGGAACCGATTGTGTCAACGGCCAGTGTTATAACCCAGAGTCATGCCCTTTGGGATGGGCAGATTGCGATGAGGACGGGCGCTGCGAGAACCTGTCGACCGGTTCCGGCGGGTATTTCTGCGGGTCCTGCGACAGCATGTGCAGCCATAACGATGCATGCTTTGCCGGACAGTGCTGGAATACATGCCCGCAGGGCTACAGCAAATGCGATCGGACCTGCTTCAACCTGATGAGCAATCCCGAACACTGCGGCGAGTGCGATAAGCGGTGCACAGACACCCAGACCTGCGAGGCCGGCCAGTGTGTCACGCCGTGCCCGGAAGGATCGCGGCGGTGCGACGGTACCTGTAAACCATATACGGATTTCTTATTTGATAATAACAACTGCGGCACGTGCGGGAACCGGTGCAACGTCATCTGCGCACTGGGAACCTGTCTCCTTGGATGAGGCACGTGGATAATCGCCTAAATCCAGAATATCAACACTCCGCATGGATTGGAGTACAGGAAAGTCCGGAGGGGCGCCGGGATCGAACCCTTCCGGACATGAGTCATGCCACATCCGGCAGGGAAAATGATGAGTATTAAAAAGCCTATACCGACTCTTCTTCCACACCATCGTCCCGGGCAAAGATCGAGCGGATTACCTTCAGGGGCGAACGCCCGGCTGCCTTCGGTTCCTTTGGCCGTACGCCCTTGAAGAGGATCTCGGCCTCTTCAATACCTTCATCCACCCGCATCTTCTCGGTGATATCGATGAGCGACCCCACAATCGCAACCGTTTTACCGTTTTTCACCACGGGAATCTCGTTCACCTCGATCCAGATCCGGTTCCCGCCCTCAGCCTCCATCTCAAGCCGGTAGGGGGGTTCACGTTTCCCGGTCGCAACCGCCCGCAGGGTGCGTTCAAGGCCGGCAGCGTTGACAGGGTTGTCGGTCAGGTAATCGGTCCATGATCTCTTCTCCCCGCCACTGGCACATTTCAGGAGCGAGCGGATCCGTGGGCTTACGTAGGTTGTCCGGTGATCAGGCGTATGGGCAAAATAAAGCTGGTTCCCGCTCTCAAGCACCAGCATCAGTTCCTCGTCCCGCTTCCGGATCGCTTTCTGGTCGTTCTTGAGGGGAGTCAGGTCGCGGCCGGTGGCTACGAGCGCCGCGGGGGCGTTGTTCCCGTCAAGGGCCGCCTTGATCGACCAGCTGATGCACCGTAGCCCCTTTCCTGTCTGGAGCCACTGCTCCACGATACAGGTATAAGGGGGGCG
>CAZMCL010000283.1:0-2801 GCA_964564375.1 uncultured Methanoregula sp.
CCGGATGCTTGACTATGGCGTAACGAAGGTGGAACTGGGCGTCCAGCACGTGGATGATGCGATCCTCACGTATAACCGGCGCGGGTGCACGGTGGCGGATACGGTGGAGGCGAATACCCTCCTCCGCGATGCGGGCTTAAAAGTCGGGTTCCACATGATGCCCAATATGCCCTCATCCAGCATCGAATCCGACAAACGGATGTTCGAGACGCTCTTTGCCGATCCCCGGTTCCGGCCGGACTTCCTCAAAATATACCCCACGCTCGTTACGCCCGGCTCCGAGATCGAGGACCACTGGCAGCGGGGGCTCTTCTCGCCCTACAATGAGGACGAACTCATCGATCTCGTTGCGTACGGCAAGTCCCTCATCCCCGAATACACGCGGCTCCAGCGTATCCAGCGCGATATCCCGGCAAAGCTGATCGTGGCCGGCTCGAAGCATTCCAACTTCCGGCAGCTGGCCCAGAACCGGCTCAAAGCCAGCGGGGGGCGCTGCCGCTGCATCCGCTGCCGGGAGATCGGCCGTCTCCCCTCCATTGCTGAATCAGAGATCCGCGTGCTGGAGTACGATGCCTGTGGTGGAAAGGAGCATTTCATTTCGGCGGTCTCGGGTGACTCCCTGATCGGCTTTGCCCGGCTCCGCTTCCCGTCCATGGTCTACCGCCCGGAACTTACGAATGCTGCGCTCCTCAGGGAGCTGCACGTGTACGGCAGCCTGGTCCGGGTGGGGAAGGATGCCGAATCAGCCGAGTGGCAGCACCGGAATTATGGGAGAGAACTGATCGCAAGGGCCGAAGAGATTGCGGTGGGAGCAGGCTTTGGTCACCTTGCGATCATGAGCGGGATCGGGGTCCGGCCGTATTACCGCAAGCTTGGTTATGAACGGAGAGGACCTTATATGGTAAGGGAGCTGTCATGAACCCGGCAACAACGGAATTTCTCCGCCAGCGGTTTACGGACTATTACAAAAAGACCGTGCTGGTCGCGCCATCATCGCTCGACCAGCGGGAGTGGGGTTTTGTCCTTTTTAACCCGGGCGCAACCGAGATGCGGATGCGGCGGCATATCGGTTTTGCCAGCAGGGATGAGCTTGCCAGTTACATCCTGAATCTTATCCCGCAGCACACCTACTATTCGACAGCGTATTACGAGAAACCGGATGCCGGGACCATGGCAGAGAAGGGCTGGTGCGGGGCGGACCTGATTTTCGACCTCGATGCCGACCACATTGTACGGGGGCCGTATGACCAGATGCTCGCCCGTGTCAAGGAGGAGACTGAAAAACTCCTCGATATGCTCATGGTTGAGTTCGGCATGGACAAGAAGAGCATCGAGCTGGTTTTTTCCGGTGGCCGGGGTTATCATATCCACGTCAAGGACCTGGCGGTCCGGGGCTGGGGGAGTGCCGAGCGCCGGGAGCTGATCGATTACATCTGCGGGATCGGGATCGACCCTGCCGCAATGCTTGCGGGAAAAGCCCCGGCCGGGCCGTGCTGGCAGAACCGGTATCGCGAAGCTCTCATCGAATACCTTCGCTGGCTGGGGGAGATTACGCCCGAAGAGGCGATGGCACACCTGACCGCGATTGAAGGGATCGGCAAGGAGTCGGCAACAACCTTCTTAAAAAACCGCGGGGAACTCATCACAACCATCGAGAAACGACCCTCGGCCATGATCGCGAAAAACCGCGTCCTTAACATTATCGTTTCCCGGCAGGAAGGGGAGTTCAAAAAACGGCTCCTCAACCGTGCTGCCCTTGCCGATGAGCCGGTCACGACCGATACGAAACGGCTCATCCGTATGCCCACCTCCCTCCACGGGGGAAGCGGCATGCGGGTACAGCCGCTGGAACTTCGCGATCTCCACGACTTCGACCCGCTCGTGGATGCCGTGGTCTTCGGGACGCGGGACGTAAGGGTGGACCAGAAGTTTTCCATGAAGATGCCGATGCTCGGAAGTACTTATGAGCTCCAAAAGGGCATCTCTACAGTACCGGAAGCGGTAGCCGTATTTCTCTGCGCCCGCGGGGCAGCAGAGATCACGTGAGGGAATAAATGAAACTCGATGACCTGCGCAGCATCCTTATGTCCGAACGCGAGACCGGCAGGCTCACCTCCGTTGCCCCGGACATCTTTTTGAAAGGGCACGCCGAGCTTGCCGCAATCACCAAGATGGTCTATGCTATCGATGACCCGTTCTCGGACGACGCCCGCGCCCTAATCGACGAGACCCTTGCAATACGGGAAACCCTGCAGGACATCTTTGCCATCCGCTCGCGCAAGATCCTCGCGCTCACGATGATGCATGCCGAGGGGAACTATTACGACCGCGACGAGGTCAAGCGGATGATCCCGCCGGAGAAGGCGATGTTCGAGCAGATCACGGCAGGTATCGAGCAATGCCAGGAAGTCCTGTTGCACAACGCGTCCCATGCCGCCCACGCCCCGCTGCCGCTCTTTGAAGATGAGGAAGTGGCCGGTGAGCCGGAGGCGGAGGCCGGCGGGGAGATGGGCGCAGAGGAACTCCCGCACGCCGTTGCTGCCCCCACAAGCCCGCTCCACCACCCCTGCGCCCTGGTAAGGGTCTTGGAGGATATGGAGTCCTTCATGGGTGTGGATGGGAGAATTTATACCCTCTCAAAGGGAGATATAGTGACGCTTCCAGAGCGGAATGCTGCGGTCTTAAATGAACGCAACATAGTCTTAAATATCAATCTTTGCAAATAATATTGGTATTCTATATCCAACTTATCGGTGAAAATTTTATGAAAATGCCAGCGAAATTCAACACCTATTGCCCAT
>CAZMCL010000284.1:0-2784 GCA_964564375.1 uncultured Methanoregula sp.
CGCCAGTGCTCTCCATGAAATCTTTTCCATACTTTCTATTTTGCCATTGATGCTATAATAAAACCATTCCGGCAAAAGTGCAACAGGAGTAAAAAAAATATTTTCGTTTGGGATTATTCTTCCTTCTTTTCAGGCTTTTTGAAGGTCTCTACGAGGATAATCTCGGAAATTCCCTTGATGTACTCGAACCCTTCGTGGATGATGCGCCCGCGCCAGAGGAGCCAGCGGCGGTCGTAGATGATGCCCGGCGGGAGGGTGATGGTTGCCTTGTCGCCATCCATCTCAATCTCCATTTCCCGGCCGGCGTAGAGCCGGACCAGTCCCTTGAGCTGTTCGAGAGGCTTGGTTACCTTCTCATCGATCTTATAGGTATAGGTAAGAGTTGCACCGGCCAATGGAGCATTGAAGTCCACGATGACCTTGGAGCCGATGACGTCCATGACCGTCCCCTCGCCCTGCTCTTCGAGCTTGACCGACATGCCACGGACCGGTTTCTCCTTGAACTGGTTCTTGGAAAAGGACTGGATGCGCTTGGGGTCGCGCTCGCCAAATGCCTTCTCCGGTGCGACCGTGACGGTTGCCTCGTCCCCGACCTTCTTGCCGACAAGTTCCTCATCAAGTCCGAGAATGACGTGCTTCTGGCCGACACAGATCGTTATCGGGCCATAAACAGCATTCGGGCTGTGGATACCGGCAGTCTTTGCTTCGTCTTCGTACGTGGTATCGAAAACATTGTCGCCAACGTTGCCGTTATAGCTCAGTTTGATAAAATCTCCTTCTTTGATTGCCATGATTCACCTGACTATATTAAGTCGTAATCAAGACAGATAAAAGTGTGGCACATCCATGCTCGAAGTTGAACTCAAGGTAAAAATTCCCGCGCTCGATCCGGTCCGCGAACGGCTCAAAGAGAATAATGCACAGTTTCTGGGAAAGGTGCACGAGCACGATATCTACTACAATGCCCCGCACCGGGACTTCGGCGTAACGGACGAGGCGGTCCGGGTCCGGTATACCGACGACCATGCCGTTGTCACTTACAAAGGACCCAAGATCAAAAAGTTCGGCCTCAAGGCCCGCGAGGAACTGAACTTTGCCGTTGAATGCGGGGAGACGTTTGAAACGATGCTCGACCGTCTCGGGTTCACCCGTACCCTTGAAGTGAACAAGTGGCGGGAGAACTTCAAACTGGGGCCGGCATCCATATGCCTTGATGCCGTGGATGAACTCGGCACGTTTGCCGAGATCGAAATTATCACGGAAAACGAGAGCGATAACCCAACCGAAAAGATCGAGAAAATAGCAAAGGAAATCGGGGTGGAAGGTGAGCCTTTGCTTGCATCATATCTTGAACTGCTGCTGGCGAAACGGGAAGGACACTGATTACAACCCATGCTATCAGAATCCCTGTTGATGTAATCAAAACTTTTTTTTTCCTAAATTTTTTGTTTTGAGATTTGATTACCGAACCTCATTTCCAGCATTGTTTGTCAGAAACAACGAATAAGCCAATAAAAAACATTGGGAACGAATGCCCCCCAGTCCCCCCACCCATCAGAACTACCGCCACAGGCAGGTAGTTCTTCTGGCGGGGGGTTCTGTTACCTGCGGTAAGGCTCGGGCAGATAATCCCGGGAATTCATGAATCCTTTTTAAAAATATCATTTCTTGAAAAATCCTGCAAAAATCCGACGCATCCGGGGCTTTGCCCCGCCGCTGACGCACCCCTAATTGCGATGACGCCTAATTACCGGTAAACCGACCTCGTCCCACCTAAATGCGCCTTTATCCCCCGGGCGCAGATTAACGGTCTTGAGATTGTATGGTAATTGAGGCCGCCGCACAGGCGCCCTTCGGGGCGGCGGCAAGTATCCCAAAGGAGGTATGGGGGCATCAGCCCCCATCGTCTTATCTAAAAAACACAATTTTCATAGAAATCATAAAAAATCTTACACCCATCCAGTGACTTACTGGAGCAACCGATCGGTCGAGAAAACGCCAGGCACCCGTACTCGCCAGCATTCGAAGAATCCTGATGGAACCGCTACCCTGTAGAAATTCCCGCTTTCGCTCAAGGTCCCTAAAAATTTTAAAAAGATTAGATGGAAAGGCCACACACCGGGCCTCCCGGATTCAGCCACTGGCCGTTTACACAGTCAGCAGTTCAACCTTGATGTCCCCGGCTTCATTGCCGAAGTGGAGCATCGCACAGTAGCCATCCATTGCCGGGCCGGGGTTGATGACCTTGACACCGTCAATGTCCATCACGCCGCGCTGGTCGTGGATGTGGGCACAGCAGACAATATCGAAGGCCTTCATGTGCTTCCGGATACTCTGGCTGCCCACGTGCTCGCCGTTTGCCTTGTCAAGGGTCTCGTACGGGGGTGCATGGCAGAGGAGGATGTTGTGCATACTCTTTTCCATCTTGTTCATCGCGCTGTTCATCACGTCATCTATCTGCTTGTCGGTCATCTCGAACGGGGTGTTGAAGGGGGTCGGGTTGGACCCGCCGCAACCAACAATGGTCATCTTGCCAAGGTTCATGTGATGACCGTGCATGTTCACGGCATCAGAGTGTTCGAGTACGTCCAGGATCTCACGCGGGTCGCAGTTACCGGGCACTGCAAAACACGGCACATCGATGCGTGAGAGCACGTCATCGACCGCGTCAACTGGACCCATATTCGTAATATCACCTGCAATAAATACCGCTTCCGGAGAAAGTTCCAGAAATGAATCAATTTTACCGAATTGACCATGGAGATCTGCTATCAATAGCACATC
>CAZMCL010000285.1:0-2781 GCA_964564375.1 uncultured Methanoregula sp.
ATTTCTGCCCGGGAATGATGTCACTTTCACCCTCCCTTTACCTCCCCCCTCATTATCCCGCCCCCATGATCCTTACCCGGTGATACAATATGAGACGGATGGAACTTGACCGCGTGATCCTCCGGTGGAAGAAGACCACCCGGGCACTGAAGATCCACGAGCAGGAGTACGGGCGGCACCTCACGGATGTGCTCGAACGAGTGACCGATGCCCAGCTGGTGCATTTCCAGGACCCGGTTGAGGCAGCCGCGTTCTTCTGCCTGCTTGACCTGCTGAAGCGGACCCGGGAGAAGGCCGTCCGGGATGCGGTGCCGGAACCGGTGCCCGTGGATACGTTTTCACGGCAGCAGTGTCTTACCGCAGACCGCAGTGCACCGTAAGTTCCGTCAAATGCCGGTAAAGACGAAAAGGACCCGCCCGGTATTTGCGGCCTTGAAAAGAACGTCGTGCAGGGTGTTACCCGTGCTTGAGCATGAACGAGATGATCATGAACCCGAGCCCGAGGATACAGAGGAGCAGGAACTTGAAATAGACAGAGTCCATGAGCGTTAGCATGGCATACTGGAGCACGAGCCAGAACCCGATTAGAAAGATGATGATGATACCGACCCTGAGCGGTGTTATTGCCGGCCGGGGTTTTTTGATCTCCAGCACAAAAAGGTATCCGCTCCCATGGTTTATGAGATTTGTTACCCGGATGCGTTTTTTTATCCACAGGACCTCCTGGAAATAACCCTGTTGTATGCAGCCATAAAAAATAGTTTTTGGTTGTTCCTCCCCTATAAAAAAAGGAATTTCCGGACTTAAAAAATCAGAAACGGGTTCTGTGCAGGGCCATCACCAGCGCAGCGCCGGCGGCCGTGACAAGTGCGCCAAAGCCCGGTGTCCGGGTTGCCGGGGTCGTTTCCTGCATATCGTCCGGAGACGTCTTGACACTCTGCGTTTCAGGACTGGCAGTTGTGGAGACGGTCGTGGGCGATGCCGGGCCTGCTGAAGAAGTCATGACGGGTGTTCCCGGCTGTACGGATGACCCGGGTTTTACTGAGAAGACATGGATGATCGGCTGGTCGCCATCGGCAAAGGGTTCGGCAATGTAGAGGATACCCCGCGTGCGGTCAAATGCCACGGCCCCGACATGCATCTTCTGCCACGGTTCTGTGATGTGCCAGAGGTACGGTTCAAGGTCCAGTTCGGCATAAGGCTGCGGTTCATGGGGAGCCATCGTGCCAGCGGCAACCTGTGCGAGATCATCGGGACTGTAGAAGTACAGCACGCCTTCAAAGGACTCCGCCCACCAGCCCCGGTCGTTGTGGGGGGCCGGGGGGTAGTCGGGGTATGGCGGGTAGTCCGGCCAGACTACCCCGTTGGAGAACCCGTACCAGAATTTTCCCTGTCCTCTGGTGCCGGCAAAGATGACCGCGGCGCTGTTGCCCGAAGTGAGCCATGCGCCGCCTGACCACTCGTCCGCGTTCGTATAGCCGCGCATAACCTTATCCTGCCCGTCCTCTTCATAGCCTTTGCCGTAGAGGAGGAGCGGGGTGACGTGGGTGAGGCGGGCGTTTTGGTCCGGCGGGTTTCCGTCAAGCCACGGCCCGTACGCAAAGAGGGATGGGCCACTGCCGCCAAGGCTCCCGTCCCGGAACCTCCCGGTAGCGAGCCGGAGCCCGGGGGTATTATCCTGTGCCCACTCCGCCGGTATCTCGAAGAGGTAATCGTCCGTGGCGAAGTTTTCATAGTCGGCTAAGTACCATGGGCCCTCCACGGCCGGGTGGGAAAGGGTGAGTTCGCTCCACGCATGGGAGGGGACCTGCTCGTACTGGTAATGCTCCCCCCAGGTGATGTGCAGCTTGCCGGAAAACTGGCCTGCCTGTGCCGGGAGGTATTCGATATCTACACGCTGCGGGAGTCCGTCATCGGCGGGCGTGAAAATTCCCTGTGTGATGGGGGTGAAGGGCTGGAGGGTGAGAGCCTCGTTCAGGTCGCTTGCGGATTTTGCCGTGGAGATGACCGGTGCGGGGATGCTGATCTCCGTGACTTCGCAGCGCTGGTCGTTTCCCGTGCCGAAAAGCGACCCGGGATACCCGTCGGCGGCACGGATAGGGTTCCCGCCCGGGTAATAGGTGAGACCGGTCCCGCCCCATCCCCAACCTTCGCTGTCCTGCGGGAGCCGGAACGCACCCATGTACTGGAGGTCGCCGGGTTGCAGGAGACTTCCCGCGGCAGGCACGGCAGGGCAGATGACTGCAGATATGATCAGGCACACGAGCAGCAGAAGAATTCGGTTGTATCCCGTCCCGTTCATACATGAGCATGATGGGTAGAGTATGATAAATTTTATGACACCTTTTCCTGCCGTGGTAAAAGGCACAAATGGTAGTTTGCTGTGCAAATAACAGCAGAATTACTATTGGATTTATTTTAAAAAAAAGCCTGGAATTATTTCTTCCCGTACACCTTCTCCGGGTCAAAAATCCTGGTCCCCACGACCGTGCCCTCCAGCGTGCGGAAGAAGCAGGACCGGTATCCCATGTGGCAGGCTGCACCGGTCTGTTCTACCTCGTAGAGGAGGCAGTCCTCGTCACAGTCGGTAAGGATCCGCGAGACTTTCTGGAAATGGCCGCTCTCTTCGCCTTTCTTCCAGAGTTTCTTCCTGCTCCGGCTGTAATAGTGGGCAAACCCGGTCTCCTGCGTCAGCTTGACCGCCTCGTTGTTTGCATACGCCATCATCAGTACATCAAGGCTCTTCTCCTCCTGCACGATGACCGGGCTGAGGCCGTTATC
>CAZMCL010000286.1:0-2769 GCA_964564375.1 uncultured Methanoregula sp.
AAGAGCGCAGCAAGACCGATGAACGCATTTGCCGTGTTCGCCGCATTCGTTGCGAGGATGTAGCCCCGCCGGTCTTTCTCGTACCCGATGAGGGAGGCCAGAACTGCGTTTGCCGATGCAGTGGAGAGACCGGGCAGCCACCCGACGGCAATACCTGCCGCCGTACCGATTACGGAGCATTTTACCACCTTGCGGTCTTCAAGTGTTATGCCCTCGTACCGCTGCTCTGGGATCTTCCCCCGCGATGCCGTAAGCAGGATTGATATACCAAACAGTCCTGACAGGAGGGGCATGAGAATTGCGCTTCCTCCCCCCACCACGTGCCAGCTCATGTAGGTATAATGGAGAGCAAACGTTCCGAGCAGCCCGGATATACAAAAGACAGCCAGTGCCCAGCCCGGCGCGTCGCTGGAGACAATCATGTATCCCATGACCGCGATGAGCAGGATGCCAATCCACCAGTCAAAGTACGGCTGGAGTGCAGGAAGCAGAACAAAGCACAGGACAGAGAGCGGCACAGCGATGATGATCGCCCCGGCGCTGCCGAGAGCAGCGATCCGCACTGCTTCCTCACCTTTCCCTTCGACGCAGAGCGCATGGGCAGGCAGGACGGCAAGGGATGTATCAGCATCGGGAATGCCAAGGAAAGTACTCGGGACAGCATCCACAAAAGTGTGGGTGATGAGCGCGGCAAACATCGCGCCGGCAAGGACAAGCGGACCAAGAAGGGAGAGGAGGGCAACCTGAAGTCCCAAAAGGATGCCGGCAAGCGTGTTGGCGTGCACACCCGGGATAAGCCCGCTGATGGTGCCAAGCACGACACCGATGCACACCCCCAGCAGGATCTCCAGCATGAATTAAAATATGAAAGTGCGAATATAAACCCTCCGAAATGCATATCCTCATATCGTGACGGGGCAATTTATCCCTGAAATGAAGATCGCAGTCACCCGTCTTGCTGGCAAAGAGAAGAGCGATGCGGCACGCTGTGAGAAATTCGGGCATTCCTGTTACAGCGTCCACCCGCTCCGCTCCGAACTCCGCGATGACGTCATCGGGGATTTCATAAGGGTCGCTGGTGCCGGGAAATTCGGCTGCATTTTCTTCACCAGCGCCCTCCCGGCCAAGATCATTGCACCACGACTCAAAACGTGGCCCCGCGTGATTGCAATAGGCCCGCAGACGGCAAAGGAGCTGGAGCTGGCAGGCATCCCCTCAGAGATCCTGCCCAGTTTCTACTCCCGCGATTTTGTGCCCTACCTCGGAGACTGGATCAAGGGGAAGCGTATCGGCATCCCCCGGGCTGATGTCCCCAACGAGAAACTCATCACTGCCATAACGGAAGCCGGGGGGATCGCACGCGAGTTCCGGTGTTACAGGCTCGAACCAACCAACGAGTCCCTCTCTCTGGGTGAGGCTGGTGCGATCTTATTCACCAGCGCCATGTCATATACAAAAGCGGTCTGGACTCCACGTCCGGATCTGCTGGTGATGGCAATCGGTGAAATCACCGCCGATGCCATGCGCTCGGGGGGGCACCCGCCATCTGTGATAGGTGACGGGTCCCTCGAAGGATCGCTTGCGGCGCTGAATCAGTACCTTAACAGGAAGAGGAGTGAGTGAGATGGCGGCAATTGTTTTAGGGAAGGAACCGGTCCACCTCTGGAACCGGCCGGGGATCATTGTGGTAGATAAACCCAAAGGGCCCTCAAGCCACCAGGTTGCAGCATGGGTAGGGAAGATGCTGGGCTGTCAGGTAGGACACTCCGGTACCCTCGACCCGCAGGTCTCCGGTGTGCTCCTTGTCATGCTTGGGAACGCCGTCCGCCTCGCCCCTCTCCTCCTCCAGCACGACAAGGAGTACATCTGCCTTATGCGTCTCCATAAGGATGTCCCGCGGGACATGATCCTGAAGATGGCCGAAGAATTCACCGGGAGGCTGTACCAGCGCCCTCCACGGAAGAGCGCGGTCAAGCGCGCCCTGCGCATCCGCGAGATCCAGGAACTTGAGATCCTCGACATTGACGGGAGGCTTGTCCTCTTCCGGGTTAAGTGCGATGCCGGCACGTACATCCGCTCGCTCTGCCACCATATGGGATTCGCACTTGGTGTCGGGGCTCACATGCAGGAACTCCGCCGTTCACGGTCGGGAACCTTTGACGAGAAAACTATGTTCACCCTCCATGAAGTGCAGGACGCCGCGGTTGCCGCACGGGAAGGGGACACGACCCGGCTCGCCTCGATTATCCTCCCGGTCGATGCCGCAGTCCCGGAACTGCCATCGGTTATTATCCGCGACACCGCTATTGATGCGGTCTGCCATGGTGCAACTCTTGCCGGTGTGGGTATCATCAGCTGCGCAGAGTATGGCAAAGGCCAGACGGTCGCCGTCCTCTCACAGAAGAACGAGTTCGTTTGCCTCGGGAAGACGCTGGTGCCGTCATCCGCGTTCAAACCCGGGGAGACCGGGCTCGTCATTGCCCCAACTACCGTCTTCATGGCACCCGGCACCTATGCAAAGGGCTGGACAAAGTCAGATAAAGTGATCGTCAAAAAACCAAAGCCGGAACGGGCTGAGAAGAGGGCACCACCGAAGAAGCCGGACGGGGGCAGCGGGAGGAGACCGGGACCACGGCCGTCGTGGAACAGGGGCCCCGGACAAAAAAGCGGATCCCCGAAAAAGAGATACCATTAAAAAAATACTCTGCGTATAGATAGGATACACTTTTTGCTGAGGTAGTCTAGCGGTAGGGCGCAGGCCTGGAAAGC
>CAZMCL010000287.1:0-2749 GCA_964564375.1 uncultured Methanoregula sp.
GCAAATGTCCCTATGGGGGTATGGGGGCATCAGCCCCCATCGTAACAAATGAGGTTTTCAACAGAGCAATTAAAAATTATTTCTTCGGGCGCTCGTGGATGGTAAAAGCATCGAGCACCTGGAGTGTGATTCGGGCCCCGAGCGTGGGCTGGATCGTTTCGAGCCAGAGGAAGAAGCCCACCTTGGGCGGTGTAGGGCGTTCGAACTTGAAATGCCCGTCCTTCATCTGGATCATCTTGTGGTACTCCTTCTTCTGCTTTGATCGCAGGTAGATGATCAGCTCGTAACCGGGCATGTCCGTTGCGATGATGGCCTTGGAATAGTACTTGGAAAAATCCTCAAATGCGATCTTCTTCCCTTTAACAGTCAGACCCCATGTATCGCAGACTGCCTTGATTGCCGGCGGAAACAGGCCACCGTACAGGACCTTTTTCACCAGTTGCCCGGTCCGGTCCGTGATGACCGGGCGGACCTGGCCGGGAGTTCTGGTTATCTCAGTAAAGAGATGTGTTTTGACCTCATCGTGGTACCGCTTATAATCAAACGGGTTTTTCATCGGGATATCCGTTGCCCGGATAAGCTTGGGGTGGTTCTCCGGGAGGTTGTAGATAATCCGCGGGCGGTAATGTTTGACTAAGGATTTGATCTGCTCGCAGGAGCTGGTGTGGATGATTGCATTGGTCCGGTCTTTTGCCAGCCGTTTGACCACTGAATAATTGGAAAGATCAAAGGATGAGACGAGCAAGAACGGGGTGATCTTCTGGCCGTAGAGGTACCCGAGCAGTTTTTTCTTGTACGCGATCTCGATCTCGAATTCCTTGAGGTCTGATGGTGACGTGACAACTTCAGCAAAGGTAACGTGTTTGTCAGAGTCCACAAGCAGCATATCGAACTCGGCAAGATCCTGGCCGTTGCCCCGGATGGTGATGTCGCCGTACTTGGAATAGAATAATCCGTTCTGCCCTATCTTTACATTCTCACGCCGGCTCGGGGCATCGGCGCCCTTCCTAGCGAGATACTTGATCGTACCTGATTTTTTTGAGATATCCAGAAACATCTCGTACACAATCGCTTCGAACCACCGGCCTTCGGCAGTTCGCATGGGCTCGATGTCGGGTGAGAATAATTTCTTCCGCTCGATCTTGTTCATGTGCCGCGTAGCATTGATCGCGATTGCCGCAGTTGGTTTGAAATGCCGGAAATTGTTGTTGAGCCACGGGATCATGATACGTGGTAAGAATTTCTGCCGTAATAGTAAATACAATCTGCCCTGTTTCTGCCGGTTTTAATCCAATGCAGTAAAATATCCAAAACCTGTCGAAATAGTAAACTATATATACATAAGAAAGATATTGCCTTCGTACATTAGATCCGGTCCGGAGGGTCGGATCTGGGAATAAAATGGGGAGAGAGATATGCCAACATCAAAACAAATTGGCGGCATCGAACCATTGCCGCGGTATATTATGCCGGACTCATCAGTTCCACACTATAATGAGATTCTTGAGCATCTGCAGGAGTACCAGCGATCCCTTATCGGACTGTCGTACTATTATGTCCGTGTGGAAAATGACCAACCCTGCCTGTGCCGGATCGTACCGGGCGCGGGAAAACTGTATTTCCACGAGATCGTGGACCATGAGAAACATGGAATAGACGATGATGATCTGGAGGAAGCAGTCTCGCTGGATGAAGGCTCATTCCAGACACCGGGATACCACCAGATCTCATCGCACATTGAAACGAAACTCCGGGTACTTCTGGATTTCCCGTAATCCGAAATGAAATGCCCCAATAAGCTATTAGCGTGAGCAGGTATAGCTCCTGCCACGAATCCTTTAAAAAAAATGTTTGCCGGGACCCGCCCGGCGCAGACATAACAAATTACTATGTCAGTTTTTAGTCGAGTAGCTGGCCCATGGCCTCGTCGTACCGTGCGGACATAACGTACTCAATACCGGATACACCGGCTGCTTCTTCAGTGAGTGCCATTACATCATCGCGGGTGATGGTCGAGAGGTTGAAGTTCCTGCTGCCTGCCATTATCTGCTGGAGGCCGGTCCGGAATTTCGACGCATAGGAGTAGATGCCGACCGCGCCCATGGGGATCTCGCTCATGCGGGTGCCGTATTTCTCCTTGAGTTCCTCGTAACAGACAAAGATCTCTTCGACATTGTTGCCATACTTGGAGACGGACTTGGGCAGGTCGCCCTCTTTGAGCCACTTCTCAATGTTCTTGCCGACCATGCCGGGGATCATGAGGCCGCGGCCCATGCAGACTGCCTTGAAGTACGGGCTGCCCATGGCGAGTGCCTTGAATACACCGGGCTCATCTGAGAAACCGCCGGCCATGGCGAGGTCTGGAACACGGTAGCCCTTCTTCTCGAGCTTCTGTGCAAACTCGTAGGTGAGTGCCTGCAGGTAGAACGTTGGGATACCCCATTCGTTCATCATCGGCCACGGGCTCATACCTGTTCCACCGGGTGCACCGTCAATGGTTAAGAGATCGATCTTTGCTTCCGAACAGTACCGGAGTGCCATGGCGAGTTCGACCATGGAGTACGCGCCGGTCTTTAAGGTGACACGCTTGAACCCAATGTCACGGAGACGGTCGACTTCTTCCAAGAACCCTTCCTTAGTAACAAAACCCAGACGGGAGTGGCGCTCGAATTCCTTGATCGCCCCTGCCTTGTAGGCTGCCTGGTTCTCCTTAAGAGTCGGGTCGGGCAGGACGATATAGCCCCGCTTC
>CAZMCL010000288.1:0-2747 GCA_964564375.1 uncultured Methanoregula sp.
TTTCCAGATGCCGGAGATGGACGGGATCACGTTTTTGAAATACGTCCGGGAACACCACGGGACGCTCCCGTTCATCCTATTCACGGGGCGGGGAAGGGAGGAGGTGGTTATCGAAGCCCTCAACTCGGGTGCTGATTTCTATATCCAGAAAGGCGGAGATGTCAAGTCCCAGTTTGCCGAGCTTGCCCACAAGATCACCCAGGCGGTACAGAAACGGAAGGCCGAGTGGGCACTGAAAAAGCAAAACGATGAGCTGAACGCTGCGTATGAGGAACTGACAGCAATGGAGGAGGAGGTCCGGTCAAACCTCGACGACCTCATTCTCAGCCAGAACAAACTTCTCGAGAGCGAGGCGCGGCTCCACGCGGTTGTGCACGGCTCGCCTATCCCGCAGTTCGTAATTGACAAGAACCACAAGGTGATTCACTGGAACGAGGCGCTCGAAGAGTACACGGGAATTAAGGCGCAGGATATCATCGGGACATCAGGGCACTGGAAGGCGTTTTACCCTGCAAAGCGCCCCTGCCTTGCGGACCTCATCGTGGATGAAACACCAGAAAAGGTTACGGTGTATTACAGGGACAGGTTCAACAAATCCCGGCTTGTGGAGACCGGCTACGAGGTGACCGATTTCTTTTCCAACCTTGGCGGTGGCGGAAAATGGCTCGATTTCACGGCAGCCGCAATCCAGGATGCGGAAGGAAGGATCATCGGGGCTGTCGAGACGCTCGAGGATATCACCGAACGCAGGCTGGCAGAGGATGAACTCAAAAATACCCACAAAAAACTCCATATCCTTGCGAGCCTGACCCGGCACGATATCTTAAACCAGGCGGCGCACCTCACCCGGGGTCTCGATGAAGCACAGCGGATCTGCCAGCAGCCGGAAGTTTCCGCCATAATCCGCCAGACAGAACATGCGGCACAGAACATCATCGAACAGATCACGTTCACCCGCGACTACCAGGATATCGGGATACAGGCCCCGTGCTGGCACTGCGTGGAGACTGCAATCACCGATGCCGTAGCGCCACTGTATCTGGGGGATGTGGCGCTGGACGTGGATGTGGGGGATCTAGAGATTTATGCCGACCCGCTCATCAGGAAGGTGTTCTACAACCTTGTGGAGAATGCTCTCCGCCATGGCGGGGATATTTCCTAGATCCGGTATTCTGCGGAGATGGAAAAATCCAGAAGTACCTGTATCGTATGCCAGGACGATGGCGAAGGCATCCCTGTTGCCGTAAAGGAGAAGATATTCCAGCAGCAGTATTACAAAAATACCGGGGTCGGCCTGTACCTGTCCCGGGAGATCCTGGCAATGACCGGCATCTCGATTACCGAGACCGGTAACGAGGGGCAGGGCGCCCGTTTCGAGATCCATGTGCCGGACAAGGCGTGCCGGCTGAGGGATGAGCAGGTCGTCTCGCCTTAACGGATAGTCCGCCGACCGCTAAAAAATGTTATTTTTCCAGTTTCTTCAACAGCCACGCCATATTCCGGCCCAGCGTCTTCATCGTTACAAGCCCCTCGTCGTCATGCTTCACATCACCCGCTTCCATGCCGAGGCCGATGTTCCAGTAAGACGAACCCGGCACGATCATCTGGTTGATGAAGAAGAAGTGGTTCATCGAATCGAACGCATGGATCGCCCCGGCCCGGCGGACGGCGACCACCGATGCCCCGACCTTTCTCTGGAACATGTCGTTGTTTGCCCGGGCAACGAATCCCGCCCGCTCCATGAGCGCCTTCATGGACGCCGAGACGTCGGCATAGTAGGTCGGTGACGCTAGGATGATGGCGTCGGCCTCAAGCATCTTTACGATGCAGTCGTTGACGATATCGCCCGTGATCGCGCAGCGCTGGTCCTTTGTCTCAAAACACTTCCCGCAGGCGATGCAGCCGGGGACTTTCTTTCCCGCAAGCTGGACGAGTTCGGTTGTGATCTTTGCTTTTTTGAGTTCCTTAAAAAGCGCGTTGACGAGAATGGCCGTGTTGCCGTCCTTTCGCGCACTGCCACTGAATGCTACGACTTTCATGATACCCCCGTACTCCGGATGGGGGTATTATGGCATAAAAATGCGTGGATGACCCGGTACGGGAGCGGAGGGGTTCCTCAGTGCACCATCTTATGAGCTCACACGCCAAATAGAGCAGCGATATGAATACAAGAATTCAGTTTTCCGACTTTAACTTGTCAAAGGAAGTCGGTAAAGCCATAGAAGATATGGGCTTTGAAGAGCCCTCGCCTATTCAGGCACTCGCCATTCCTCTCATCCAGGCCGGGCGCGATGTAACAGCCCAGGCCCAGACCGGTACCGGCAAGACGGCCGCGTTCGGCATCCCAGTCATTGAAAAGATCGACCCCGCGAAACGCTGCGTGCAGGCCCTCGTGCTCTGCCCGACCCGCGAACTGTGCATGCAGATCGCCGAGGAGTTCTCAAGCCTCCTCACCCACCTCCCCCGTGTCAGTGTGCTGCCGGTGTATGGCGGGCAGCCCATCGAACGCCAGCTCAGGGCGCTCCACACCGGGGTCCACATCGTGATCGGCACCCCCGGGCGGATCATGGACCACCTCAACCGCAGGACGCTTTTGCTGGGCGACGTAAAGACCGTTGTCCTCGACGAGGCCGACCAGATGCTCGACATGGGATTCCGCGACGATATCGAGCTGATCTTAAAGAAGGTCCCGCAGGAGCGCCAGACGCTCCTCTTTTCCGCCACGCAGACCACCAAGGTCGAGGACC